>NZ_BBOX01000025.1 GCF_001553455.1 Streptomyces hygroscopicus subsp. hygroscopicus | reverse complement strand
CGCCGCCTGTGCCGGTTCAGCGGGCGCGGGCCGAGGTGACCCGGTAGACGTCGTACACGCCCTCGACGCCGCGCACGGCCTTCAGGACGTGGCCCAGGTGCTTGGGGTCGCCCATCTCGAAGGTGAAGCGCGAGGTGGCGACCCGGTCACGGGAGGTCTGCACGGCCGCGGAGAGGATGTTGACGTGCTGGTCGGACAGCACCCGGGTGACGTCCGACAGCAGCCGGGACCGGTCCAGCGCCTCGACCTGGATGGCCACCAGGAAGACGGACGACTGGGTGGGTGCCCATTCGACCTCCAGGATGCGCTCGGGCTGCTGGGACAGCGAGTCCACGTTGACGCAGTCGGCGCGGTGCACGGAGACGCCGCTGCCGCGGGTGACGAAGCCGATGATGGGGTCCCCGGGGACCGGCGTACAGCAGCGGGCCAGCTTGACCCAGACGTCCTCGACGCCCTTGACCACGACGCCCGGATCGGCGCTGGAGCGGCGCTTGGCGCGACTGCGCATGGGCGGGGCGGTCTCGGCGATGTCCTCGTTGGCGGCCTCCTCGCCGCCGAGCGCCTGGACGAGCTTCTGCACCACGTTCTGCGCGGAGACATGGCCCTCGCCGATCGCCGCGTAGAGCGCGGAGATGTCGGGGTAGCGCATCTCGTGGGCGAGGGTGACCAGCGAGTCCCCGGTCAGGATCCGCTGGATGGGCAGGTTCTGCTTGCGCATCGCCCGGACGATCGCGTCCTTGCCCTGTTCGATGGCCTCGTCGCGGCGCTCCTTGGAGAACCAGGCGCGGATCTTGTTACGGGCGCGCGGCGACTTGACGAATCCCAGCCAGTCGCGGGAGGGCCCGGCGCCGGCCGCCTTGGAGGTGAAGACCTCCACCAGATCGCCGTTGTCCAGGGTGGACTCCAGCGGGACCAGGCGCCCGTTGACCCGGGCTCCTATGGTGCGGTGGCCGACCTCGGTGTGCACCGCGTAGGCGAAGTCGACCGGGGTGGCCCCGGCCGGAAGCGCTATGACATCGCCCTTGGGCGTGAAGACGAAGACCTCGTTCCGGGACAGGTCGAAGCGCAGGGACTCCAGGAACTCGCCCGGGTCCTCGGTCTCCTTCTGCCAGTCCAGGAGCTGCCGCAGCCACGCCATGTCGTTGATGGCGTCGTCCTTGCCCGCCCTGCGGGGCACGTCGGTGCGCACCTTGGAGGCGCCGGCCACCGCCTCCTGCTTGTACTTCCAGTGCGCGGCGATGCCGTACTCGGCGCGGCGGTGCATGTCGAAGGTGCGGATCTGCAGCTCGACGGGTTTGCCGCTGGGCCCGATGACCGTCGTGTGCAGCGACTGGTACATGTTGAACTTGGGCATCGCGATGTAGTCCTTGAACCGCCCCGGCACCGGGTTCCACCGCGCGTGGATGGTCCCGAGCGCCGCGTAGCAGTCGCGGACGGTGTCGACGAGCACCCGGATGCCCACCAGGTCGTAGATCTCGGCGAAGTCGCGGCCCCGCACGATCATCTTCTGGTAGACGGAGTAGTAGTGCTTCGGCCGGCCGGTGACGGTCGCCTTGATCCGCGCCGCCCGCAGATCGCCCTGGACCTGGTCGGTGACGACGGCCAGGTACTCGTCGCGCTTGGGGGCCCGCTCGGCGACCAGCCGCACGATCTCGTCGTACATCTTGGGGTAGAGGATCGCGAAGGCGAGGTCCTCCAGCTCCCATTTGATGGTGTTCATGCCCAGGCGGTGGGCGAGCGGGGCGTAGATCTCGAGGGTCTCGCGGGCCTTCTTCTCCTGCTTCTCCCGCTTGAGGTAGCGCATGGTGCGCATGTTGTGCAGCCGGTCGGCGAGCTTGATGACCAGCACCCGCGGGTCCCGGGCCATGGCGACGACCATCTTGCGCACGGTCTCGGCCTGGGCCGCCTCGCCGAACTTGACCTTGTCGAGCTTGGTGACGCCGTCGACGAGCAGGGCGACCTGGTCACCGAAGTCACGGCGCAGGGTGTCCAGGCCGTACTCGGTGTCCTCGACGGTGTCGTGCAGCAGCCCGGCCATCAACGTGGCCGGATCCATACCCAGCTCGGCGAGGATCGTGGTCACCGCGAGGGGGTGGGTGATGTACGGATCGCCGCTCTTGCGCTTCTGGCCGCGGTGCCAGCGCTCGGCCACCTGGTACGCGCGCTCGATCTGGCGCAGCGTCGAGGCGTCCGCCTTGGGGTCGTTGCCCCGCACGATGCGCAGCAGCGGTTCCAGCACCGGGTTGTACGGGCTGGAGCGCTGGACGCCGAGGCGCGCCAGCCGGGCCCGGACGCGGTTGGAGGAGCCGGAGCGGGGGGCGGGGCTCTGCACGGGGCGCGCGGGGGGCGTGGTGGCGGGCAGGGCGCTGCCGCGGCCCGTGGCGGGCTTCGGGTTCGTCTGCTGGGGGCCGCGCCGGGCCGGGCCGTCACCGCTGTTCCTGGGCACGCCGGAGGCCGCCGTCTGCTCGGCGGCGGTGGGCGCGTCCGGCTGTGCGGAGGGGGTTCCGCCCGGACGGGCTGTGGGCGAGAGCGGCTGGGCCTCGTCTGGCAAGAGCACTCCTCAAGCGGTCCGGACCTCAAGAGGTCGGGCTGCCATGGTATCGATCCCGCCACTCCGGTTGCCTCTCGACCGCCACAAGCCGGTGCCTGACGGCCCCCTCCCCGCCCGACCTGCGGCGTGGCCCTCGCCCGTCCTCGTCGTCGCGAAAGGGCCGTGAGGAGGGACGCGGACGGCGGGCGGGAGCCGGTACGCCGGAGGGCGGGGAGCGGCGGTGTGCGCCGCTCCCCGCCCTCCGGCGGTCGTCCTGTGGCCCGTAGCGGGCCGTCCCCGGCCCGTGGGGCCCGGAAAATCCGCTCAGACCGTGATCAGGGCCTCCAGCGGGGCGCTGTCGAGCGCGCCCAGCAGCCGGCCGCGGCCGTCCAGGAAGCCCAGCTCCAGCAGTACGGCGACCCCGGCGATCCGGGCACCGGCCCGCCGGATGAGCTGGAGGGACGCCTCGGCGGTGCCGCCGGTGGCCAGCACGTCGTCGATCACCAGCACCCGGTCGCCGGGCTCCAGCGCGTCGGCGTGTATCTCGATCTCGGCGGTGCCGTACTCCAGCTCGTACGCCTGGCCGAGCGTCGCCCCGGGGAGCTTGCCGGCCTTGCGGACCGGTACGAAGCCGATGCCGGCGCGGACGGCGGCCGGGGCGGCGAGGATGAAGCCGCGCGCCTCCAGGCCCACCACCTTGTCCGCCCGGTACCGGACGCACAGCTCGGCGAGCGCTTCGGTCAGCGCGCCGAAGGCGGCGGCGTCGGCGAGCAGCGGGGTGATGTCCTTGAACATCACGCCCGGCTTGGGATAGTCCGGCACGTCCTGGATCCGGCTGAGCAGCAGCGCGCGCAGCTCCTCGGCGGAGGCGCCGCCGAATCCGTCCGGACTGCCCGTCGTGGTCTTGGCCGTCTCGGTCATCTCGGTCTCCCCTCGCCCGTTCAGCGCCGCTTGCCCGAGGGCCGGCCCCGGCCCCGGTTGCGGGAGGCGGGCTGGCGGCGCTGGCCGACGACCCCGGCGGGGGTCGCGGCGGCGTCCTCCAGGTCGCGCGGATCGCCCTCCTCGGCCGCCGGGTCGGCGTTCTCGGCCTTGGCCGCCGCGGCCCGCTTGGCCTTGACCCGCTGGGCCAGGGCCTTCATCTTCGGGTCGCGCTCCTTCAGATCGGCGACCAGCGGGGTCGCGATGAAGATCGAGGAGTACGCACCGGCGGCGAGGCCGACGAAGAGCGCCAGGGAGATGTCGTTGAGCATGCCGGCGCCGAGCGCGCCGCCGCCGATGAACAGCAGCGCGCCGACCGGCAGCAGCGCCACGACCGTGGTGTTGATGGACCGCACCAGGGTCGAGTTGAGGCTGCGGTTGGCGACCTCGCTGTAGGTGAAGCGGGTCTGCTTGGTGAGGTCCTTCGACGCTTCCTTGAGACCGTCGAAGACCACGACGGTGTCGTAGAGCGAATAACCGAGGATCGTCAGCAGACCGATCACCGTGCCCGGGGTGACCTCGAACCCGACCAGCGCGTAGACACCGACCGTGATGGTGAGGTCATGGATCAGCGCGATCAGGGCGGCCAGCGCCATCCGCCATTCGAAGGCGATGGCGAGATAGATCACCACCAGCACCATGAAGATCGCCAGACCCTGCCACGCCTTGCTGGCGATCTGCTCGCCCCAGCTCGGGCCGACCAGCTGGGTGTCGATCTTGTTGGTCTTGACGCCCAGTTCCTCGGCCAGCTTCTCCTGGACCGGCAGGGCCTCCTTGGTGCCCAGCTCACTGATCTGGATCCGCAGACCGCCGCGGCCGAGCTCCTGGACGACGACGGTGTGGCCACCGGCCGCCTCCTCGGCCGCCTGGCGCGCGTCGGTGCTGGAGACCTTGGTGCTGGGGGTGGTGAAGACCGCGCCGCCGGAGAACTCGATGCCCATGTTCAGGCCGCGCACCGCCAGGCCGACGACGGCCGTGATGGTGATCAGTATCGAGATGCCGTACCAGATCATCCGCTTGGCGACGAAGTCGTAGCCGACCTCGCCTCGGTAGAGCCTGGCGCCGAGAGTGCCGAGTCGCGACATCTCACGCCTCCTTCGTGTCGGCGGGGCCGGGGGCGGCGGGACGGCGGCGGCGCAGTGGCGGGGTGACCCCGAGGCGCTTGGGGTCCAGACCCGACCACGGATGGCCGTTCCCGAAGAACGGGCGGCGGGCGAGGATCGTCATCAGCGGCTTGGTGAAGAGGAACACCACGGCGATGTCGAGCAGCGTGGTCAGCCCCAGGGTGAAGGCGAAGCCCTGCACCTTGCCGACGGTGACGATGTAGAGCACCGCGGCGGCCAGGAACGACACGAAGTCGGACACCAGGATGGTGCGCCGGGCCCGCGGCCAGCCGCGCTCGACGGCGGGGCGCAGCGAGCGGCCCTCCCGGATCTCGTCGCGGATCCGTTCGAAGTAGACGATGAACGAGTCGGCGGTGATACCGATGGCCACGATCGCGCCGCAGACCGCCGGCAGGTTCAGCGCGAAGCCGATACCCGGGCCGAGCAGCACCATGATCGTGTACGTGAGGATCGCGGAGACGCCGAGGCTGGCCATGGCCACGAGGGCGAGACCGCGGTAGTAGACGACCAGGTAGATCACCACGAGCGCGAGGCCGATGGCGCCCGCGATGAGACCGGCGTCCAGCTGCTCACCGCCGAGCGCGGCGGAGACGGTGGTCTCGTCGGCGATGTCGAAGGACAGCGGCAGCGCGCCGTAGGACAGCACGTTGGCCAGGTTCTCGGCGCTCTGCTGGGTGAAGCCGCCGGAGATGGTGGCCCGGCCGCCGGTGATGGCGCCCTGGGTGACCTCGGGGTCGGAGACGACCGCGCCGTCCAGGACGATCGCGAAGCGGTTCTGCGGGGACTGCTTGCTGTTGAGCTCGCCGGTGGTCTTGGCGAACTTCTTGGAGCCCTTGCTGTTGAAGTCGAGCTGGACGATCCAGCCCGCCCCGTTCTGGCTCTCGAAGACCGCCGAGGCGTCGTCCACGTCGGTGCCCTCGACCTCGGAGGGGCCGAGGATGAACTTGGCGTCGCCCTTCTCGCTGCAGGCCAGCACGGAGTCGGTCGGCTTGGCGTTCGCGGCCTTCTCGGCCGCCGCGGCGCGGCCCGCCTTGGTGGTGCAGTCCAGGTTCGCGAACTGCTTGGCCAGGGCCTGCTGGCTGGTGGAGTCCGAGGCGCCCTTGGACGGGTCGGCCTTCGGGGTCTTCGACGGCGTGGGGCTCGCGGACCCGCTGGGCGTCTTGTCGGCCTTCAGACCCTCGGAGAGGGCCCGCCCCTGGGTGCTGGGGCTGGCGGAGGAGGACGTGGAGGCCGAGGAGGAGGCCGACGGCGTACCGGACGCCTTGTCGCCCTTGTCGGAGCCCTTGTCGCCGCCCTTGCCGCCGGCGCTGCTGGACGGGCTGGGGGTGGAGCCGGGGTCGGGGGTCTTCTCGCCGCTGGTGGTCGTCGTCACCGGGCGGAAGTAGAGCTGGGCGGTGGTGCCGACCTGCTGCCGGGCCTGCTTCGCGTTCGTCCCCTTGGGGATGTTCACGATGATGTGCTTGTCACCCTGCGTCTGGACCTCGGCCTCGGACACGCCCAGACCGTTGACCCGCCGCTCGATGATGCTCACGGCGGTGTTCATGTTGTCCGTGTTGATCGCGTTGGGCTTGCCCGGTTGGTTCTTGGCCTCCAGCGTGAAGCTGGTGCCGCCCGCGAGATCGATACCCAGTCGCGGCGTGGTGTGGCCGGAGGCGAACATGCCCGCGGTCAGCGCCACGATCGCGATCAGGATGACGGCCAAGGCGCGCCCGGGCCTGCCCTGTGACCCGGAGGACCTGCGGCCCTTCTTCGGTGCTGCCACCTTCTCGTATCTCCCTGTCCAACCGCCCCGCATCGGGGGTGCGCGGGGCGGCCACGAAGTGTTGTGGGGACGAGCCCCCGCCGGAGCCTAGACCGTCCAGGGAACCGCGGCGCACCGAGCGGGGGCGCGCCGCGGTTCCCGGATGACGGACTTACTTCGCGTCGGTGCCGCCGTCCCGCTTGTCGTCCCCGGCGGCGTCCGCCGCGGGGGCGTCGTCCTTGCCGAGGTCGATCTTCTTGACGTCCGCCTTCTCGTCCGCCTCGTCGGCCGCGCCGGTCTTGTCGGCGGGGGCGTCGCCGCCGGCGTCGGCGGCCTCGGTCAGCGAGGAGGCGTCGTCGGGCACGACAGGGGTGTCGGTGGCGTCCTCATCGGGGTCGATGCCGTGCACGATGCGGTTGTACTCGGCGTCCGGCAGGACGGCTCCCACCGCGTTCTTCGCGTAGATCGCGTGCACGCCGGGGGCCACCTCGAGGAGCACGGTGTCGTCGTGGACCTCCTTGACCGTCGCGTACATGCCGCCGATGGTCCGCACGCCGGTGCCCGGCTGCATCTCTTCCCGCATCTGCTGGGCCTGGCGCTGCTTGTTCTTGGCCGAACGCGTCATCAGGAACATGGCCCCGATAAGCACGATGAACGGCAGGAGAGTCACGATATTCACGGGACGGAAATTCCTTCACACGACCGCGGGGGAGCGGCCTGGTCTACGGGGGTGGGTATACCGCACAGTGAGCGGACGGCATACGGACGGCATCGGCGGAGTCTAAGCGAGCCCACGCCAATGGAACAACGCCCGGCGCGGGAACGGGGTTCCTGACCCCGCCATTATTGGTCCTCTACGCCATGATGCCGGGTAAGCGCGCGCTTATGGCGCGCTACGCCTCGAACAGGCCGTTCTGTCCACCGCCGGCGGCCTGCCGGGGCGGGGTGAGCCCCATATGGGCCCAGGCCGCCGGGGTGCCGATCCGCCCCCGCGGGGTACGGGCCAGCAGCCCCTCCCGGACCAGGAAGGGCTCGGCGACCTCCTCCACCGTCTCACGCTCCTCCCCCACCGCGACCGCCAGGGTCGACAGGCCCACCGGACCGCCGCCGAACAGCTTGAGCAGGGCGCTGAGCACCGCCCGGTCCAGCCGGTCCAGGCCGCGCTCGTCCACGTCGTACACGGCGAGGGCGCTGGCGGCGATCTCGCGGGTGATCACGCCGTCCGCCTTGACCTGGGCGTAGTCGCGCACCCGGCGCAGCAGCCGGTTGGCGATCCGGGGGGTGCCCCGGGAGCGGCCCGCGATCTCGGCCGCGCCCTCGGCCTCGATGGTGACGTCGAGCAGCCCGGCGGAGCGGTGGATGACCCGCTCCAGCTCGGCCGGGGCGTAGAACTCCATATGGCCGGTGAAGCCGAAGCGATCCCGCAGCGGGGGTGGCAGCAGCCCGGCCCGGGTGGTGGCGCCGACCAGCGTGAACGGCGGCAGCTCCAGCGGGATGGCGGTGGCCCCGGGCCCCTTGCCGACGATGACGTCGACGCGGAAGTCCTCCATCGCCATGTAGAGCATCTCCTCGGCGGGCCGGGACATCCGGTGGATCTCGTCCAGGAAGAGCACCTCGCCCTCGGTGAGGGAGGAGAGGATCGCGGCCAGATCGCCCGCGTGCTGGATGGCGGGGCCGGAGGTGATCCGGATCGGGGCGCCCATCTCGGCGGCGATGATCATGGAGAGGGTGGTCTTGCCCAGTCCGGGCGCGCCCGACAGGAGCACGTGGTCGGCGGTGCCGCCGCGCTGCCGGGCCGCCTTGAGCACCAGGTCCAGCTGCTCGCGCACCCGCTCCTGCCCGACGAACTCACCGAGGTCCTTCGGGCGCAGCGCGGCCTCCACCGCCTGGTCGTCGCCGTCGGCGTCGGCGCCCAGCAGCCGCCGGCCCGCGCCGGGCGGGGCGTCGTCGGCGGCGGCCGGTGCGGTCTCGTCCCAGTTCACTGCGTTTCGCCTCGCGTTGTCGTCTGGAGTGGTGCCGCCGGTCGCGGCAGGCCGCGACGGCGGTGGCTCACCGTGTGCGGTTCAGGGTCTGCAGGGCGGCCCGCAGCAGCTGGGCCACCTGGGGCGTGCCGCCCGCGGCCACCGTCTCCTCGGCCTGCGGGGTGACGGCGGCGACCGCCTCGTCGGCCTCCCGGGCGGCGTAGCCGAGGCCGACCAGCGCGGTGTGCAGCTGGTCGCTCCAGCCGGGGGCGGCGGCGGAGCGGGCGCCGGGCACCGCGGCGGCGCCGACCGGCTCACCGATCCGGTCCTTGAGCTCCAGCAGCAGCCGCTGCGCCCCCTTCTTGCCGATCCCGGGGACGGCGGTGAGCGCCTTCTCGTCCCCGGTGGACACCGCGAGCCGCAGCGCGTCCGGGGAGTGCACGGCCAGCATGGCCTGGGCCAGCCGGGGGCCCACCCCGCTGGCGGTCTGGAGCAGCTCGAAGACCTGGCGCTCGTCGTCGTCGGCGAAGCCGTAGAGGGTCAGCGAGTCCTCGCGGACGACGAGGGAGGTGGCCAGCCGGGCCGGCTCGCCGACGCGCAGCCCGGACAGGGTGGCCGGGGTGCACTGGACCGCCATGCCCACCCCGCCGACCTCGATCACGGCGGTGTCCGGGGCGACGGCCGCCACCGGACCGGAGACGAAAGCGATCATGACATACGGCCTTTCGGGGTGCGCGCGGTGCCCGTGGGACCCGCGGTGCCGGGGGGACGTGCGGTGCCGGTGCCGCGGTGGGCGGCGACGGCCCGCTGGAGGCGGTTGGTCGCGGGGGCCCGCCAGATGTGGCAGATGGCGAGCGCCAGGGCGTCGGCGGCGTCGGCCGGTCTGGGCGGGGCGTCCAGCCGCAGCAGCCGGGTCACCATCGAGCCGACCTGCGCCTTGTCGGCGCGACCGGATCCGGTCACGGCCGCCTTGACCTCGCTGGGGGTGTGCAGCGCGACCGGCAGCCCGCGGCGGGCCGCGCACAGCATCGCGACCGCGCTGGCCTGGGCGGTGCCCATGACGGTGCGCACATTGTGCTGGCTGAACACCCGCTCCACGGCGACGCATTCGGGCCGGTGGGCGTCCAGCCACTCCTCGATGCCACGCTCGATGAGAACGAGCCGGTCGCCGATCACCACGTCGGCCCCGGTCCGTATGACACCGACGCCGAGCATCCGCAGCGGGCGGCCCGCGACCCCCTCGACCACGCCGACGCCGCATCGGGTCAGCCCCGGGTCCACGCCCAGCACACGCACCGCGCCCTCCCCTCACCGCGTTTCGGTCACCTGTTCCCGCAGGCTAGCGGCTGCCACCGACAACATCGGCCGACAACGCCGACGGGCCGGTGGGGAAATGCCCCGCCGGCCCGTCGGAGTTGCCGACCGCCGCGCCGATCCGGCCTCAGGCGTCCACCTTGGCCATGACCTCGTCGGAGACGTCGAAGTTGGCGAAGACGTTCTGCACGTCGTCGCTGTCCTCGAGCGCGTCGATCAGCTTGAAGATCTTGCGCGCGGCGTCTTCCTCGAGCTGGACCTGCATGGTGGGAACGAAGTTGGCCTCGGCCGAGTCGTAGTCGATGCCCGCCTCCTGGAGCGCGGTACGGACCGCGACCAGGTCGGTGGCCTCGCTGATGACCTCGAAGGACTCACCGAGGTCGTTGACCTCCTCGGCGCCCGCGTCCAGGACCGCGCCCAGCACGTCGTCCTCGGAGAGCTCGCCCTTGGGGACGATGACGACGCCCTTGCGGTTGAAGAGGTACGACACGGAACCCGGGTCGGCCATCGAACCGCCGTTGCGCGTCATCGCGACGCGGACGTCGGAGGCGGCGCGGTTGCGGTTGTCGGTCAGGCACTCGATGAGGACGGCCACGCCGTTGGGGCCGTAGCCCTCGTACATGATCGTCTCGTAATCGGCGCCACCGGCCTCGAGACCGGCACCGCGCTTGACCGCACTGTCGATGTTCTTGTTCGGAACCGACTGCTTCTTCGCCTTCTGGATGGCGTCGAAGAGCGTCGGGTTGCCCTCCGGATCGGCACCGCCCATCCGGGCCGCGACCTCGATGTTCTTGATCAGCTTCGCGAAGAGCTTGCCGCGCTTGGCATCGATCACGGCCTTCTTGTGCTTCGTCGTAGCCCATTTAGAGTGGCCGGACATCCGCCTGTCTCCTTCGCGTAACCCATTGCTGTACGAACGCCTGAGATCCTACCGGGATCGGCTCAGCGCGCGGCGCGGACCAGCCCACCCGTCTCCCACCACCACCCTCGGCCGAGCGCGCGTATCCCGCCCCGCCGTCGCCCGGCACGGCCTGGCGGCCGGCCGCTAGGCGCTCCGCACCATGTCGACGAAGAGCGCGTGCACCCGGTGGTCACCGGTCAGCTCGGGGTGGAACGAGGTCGCCAGGACATGGCCCTGCCGGACGGCGACGGTGTGCCCGTCGAACGTCGCGAGCACCTCGGCACCGCCGCCCACGGACTCGACCCACGGCGCGCGGATGAAGACCCCCTCGACCGGGCCGCCCTCGACGCCCCGCATCTCGACCTGGGCCTCGAACGACTCGTTCTGCCGGCCGAAGGCGTTACGGCGCACGATCATGTCGATGCCGCCGATGGTCTCCTGGTCGTCCCGGCCGTCGAGGATCTTGTCCGCGAGCATGATCATGCCCGCGCACGTACCGTACACCGGCATCCCGGCCCGGACCCGCTCGCGCAGCGGCTCCAGCAGCCCGAAGACGACCGCCAGCTTGGACATCGTGGTCGACTCGCCGCCGGGGATCACCAGGCCGGCGACCTCGGCGAGCTCCTCGGGACGGCGGACCTGCCGGGGCGTGGCCCCGGCCGCGGTGAGCGCGGCGAGATGCTCGCGGACATCGCCCTGGAGGGCGAGCACACCGACCACGGGGCCGGCGGAGGCGGAGGTGGAGGTGGAAGACGTGGACGACGTAGTCACGGAAGCGAAGACCTCTCGGACGTCAGGGGCACCGCACGCCGGGCCGGACGCCCGGACGCGCGGTGTCATGTGGTGCCGTACGGGCGCCGGTCACCAGCCGCGGCTGGCGTACCGCTCGGACTCGGGGAGGGTGTCGCAGTTGATGCCGACCATGGCCTCGCCGAGGTTCCGGGACGCGTCCGCGATGACCTTGGGGTCGTCGTAGAAGGTGGTGGCCTTCACGATCGCGGCGGCGCGCTTGGCCGGGTCGCCCGACTTGAAGATGCCGGAGCCCACGAACACGCCCTCGGCGCCGAGCTGGCGCATCAGCGCGGCGTCGGCCGGGGTGGCGACACCACCGGCGGAGAACAGCACGACCGGCAGCTTGCCGGTCCGCGCGACCTCGGCGACCAGCTCGTACGGGGCGCGGATCTCCTTGGCGGCGGCGTAGAGCTCGTGGTTGTCCAGACCGCGCAGCCGGGCGATCTCGCCCTTGATCTGACGCAGGTGGCGCACCGCCTCGACGACGTTGCCGGTACCGGCCTCGCCCTTGGAACGGATCATCGCCGCGCCCTCGGCGATCCGGCGCAGCGCCTCGCCCAGGTTGGTGGCGCCGCAGACGAACGGGGTGGTGAAGGACCACTTGTCGCTGTGGTTGACCTCGTCGGCCGGGGTGAGGACCTCGGACTCGTCGATGTAGTCGACACCGAGCGACTGGAGCACCTGCGCCTCGACGAAGTGGCCGATCCGCGACTTGGCCATGACCGGGATGGAGACGGCGTTGATGATGCCCTCGATCATGTCCGGGTCGGACATCCGGGCCACGCCGCCGTCCTTACGGATGTCGGCCGGCACCCGCTCGAGGGCCATGACCGCGACGGCACCGGCGTCCTCGGCGACCTTGGCCTGCTCGGGGGTGACGACGTCCATGATCACGCCACCCTTGAGCTGCTCGGCCATGCCGCGCTTGACGCGGGCGGTGCCGGTCGCGGGGGCCTCGGAGTTGGACGTGCTGGCGGGCGTGATGGACACGTTTGACCTCACTCGATGATGAAAGTGCGATGAACCCATCGTAGGGCCGTTCGATACCGGTACATGACCCGGCCATCTGGTCCAGGTCGCGAGCGTGTGTGTTACACGAATGACAAAAGCGCGTCCGGATACGGCTCGACAAGGGCCAATCGAGGGCCGGTGGCTCGAAGCGGCCGGTGCCTCCCCGGCCCACGGCCATCCGGTCCGGCGCCGACCCCTCAGTCGGCGGGCCGGTCCCCTCCCGGCTCGGGCTCCTCGGCGCCCGGCATCCTCCCCAGCGCCGCCGGGGGCTCGTCGTCCATCTCGAAGGCGAGCGGAAACGGGGCGTGACCCGCCAGCCGGAACCAGCGCACCGTGCGATGGCGGCGCAGCGCCCGCGCCGCGCGCACCGCGTCGTTGTGGAACCGCCGGGCCATCGGCACCCGCCGCACCGCCTCCGCGAGCTCCCCCAGCGCCTCCTCACCGCCCGGTGCCTCGCGTACCGCCTCGGCCTGTGCGCTGTCCTCGAAGACGGCCCGCAGCGCCTGGCTCAGCTCGCTCTCGGCGACCTCGCGGTGCTCCTCCTCGGACTGCCGGGCGGCGTGCGCGGCCTGGTAGAGCACGATCGAGGCGGCCGGGTCGAGCACTCCGGCGGTGGCCAGCTCCTGCGCGACGGAAGCACGCCGCAGCAGCTGCGCGTCGAGGGCGGCCCGCGCCGCGTCCAGACGGCTGTGCAGCCGGTCGAGACGTCCCGCGGTCCAGCTCAGGTAGACGGCGATGACGACCAGGGCCACCGCGATCCAGATCAAAGTGCTCACGGCGCGCCACGCTACCGCCTGCCGCGCCCGAGGGACCGGGCGAAGCCCTCACAGCCGGGGCACTCCGCGCGGCCACGTACGGCACGGTGGCCCGGCCCGGTCCGAGCCCCGGGGCCCGGCTCCGGACGAGCCCCGGCGCACCGGTCGCGGACGAACCCCTGAGCACTGGTCCCGGACGCGGCCCCTGAACACTGGTCGCGGACGAGCCCGGCACACCGGTCCCGGACCAACCTCTGGCAGCGCCCCGGAGCGTCGGGTCGGTCCCACGCGAACCGCGAAGCTCCCGGTCAGGCCCACCGCAAACCCCCCGACAGACGCGACGCCCGGTCAGACCCTCCGCGATCCCCCACGGACGCGACGCCCCGATCCCCCACGGACGCGACGCCCGATCAGGCCCACCGCAAACCCCGACAGATGCGGCACCCGGTCAGACCCGCCGCAAACCCCACGGACGCGACGCCCGATCAGACCCACCGCAAACCCCGCGACGTCCGGTCAACCGCAACGCAACCCGCAGCCATACCCACCCCCACAAAGCTCCACGGCGTCCGGTCACCCCTACGCGGCGCCCCCTCACAACGCCCCGTCAGTCCCGCGCACGCCCCAGGCGCGCCCACAGCCGTGCGCGCTCGTCGGTGGCAACGGACGCCGCCCCGTCCGTCACCGTCTCGTAGACCGCGAGGATGTCCGCCCCCACCGTCGACCAGTCGAAGCGCCGGACGTGCCGACTGCCCCGCTCCCGCAGCTCGGCCAGCCGCTCCTGGTTCCCCAGCAGCCGCACCGCGGCCTCCGCCAGGGCGTCGGCGTCCTCGTTGGCGAACAGTTCACCCGCCGCTCCCCCGTCCAGCACCTGCGCGAACGCGTCCAGATCGCTGGCGAGGACCGCGGCGCCCGCCGACATCGCCTCGACCAGGATGATCCCGAAGCTCTCGCCGCCCGTATTGGGTGCGACGTAGACGTCGACGCTGCGCAGCAGGCGCGCCTTGTCCTCGTCGCTGACCATCCCCAGGAACTCGACGTGGTCCCGCAGCGGCCCCGGCAGATCGGCCACGGCCTCCTTCTCGTCGCCGCGCCCGGCCACCAGCAGCCGCACCCCCGGCCGGGCCTCGAGGATCTTCGGCAGGGCGCGCATCAGCACCGGCAGCCCCTTACGGGGCTCGTCGATCCGGCCGATGAAGCCGATCGTTTCCCCCTGCCACTCCTGCTTCGGCTCGGCGTCGGCGAAGAAGCCCACGTCGACGCCGTTGGGGATGACGACCGCGTCCCCGCCGAGGTGCTCCACCAGCGTGCGCCGCGCGTACTCGCTCACCGCGATCCGCGCGCTGATCTTCTCCAGCGCCGGCTGCAGGATCGGATACGCCGCGATCATCGCCCGGGAGCGCGGATTGGAGGTGTGGAACGTCGCGACGATCGGCCCCTGGGCCGCCCAGCAGGCCAGCAGCCCCAGCGAGGGCGAGGTGGGCTCGTGGATGTGGATGACGTCGAAGGCGCCGTCGTGCAGCCAGCGGCGCACCCGCGCGGCCGACAGGAAGCCGAAGTTCAGCCGGGCCACCGAACCGTTGTACGGCACCGGCACGGCGCGTCCGGCGGAGACCACGTACGGCGGCAGCGGCGTCTCGTCGTCCGCCGGGGCCAGCACGGAGACCTGGTGGCCGCGCCGGATCAGGTGGGCGGCCAGATCGCGGATGTGGAACTGGACGCCGCCGGGGACATCCCAGGAGTACGGGCAGACGATCCCGATCCTCAAGGCTTCTCCATTCCAGGGCGTCCAGGGCGTTCAGGGCGTTCAGGACGTCCAGGGCCCCCGGAGTCCCCGGGACCCCCGGAGTCCCCGGAGTCCCCGGATGTCACGGGTCCGCGCGCCAGGTCCGCGAGCCACAGCCGCTGCAGCATGTGCCAGTCCTCCGGGTGCGCGGCGATCCCCGAGGCGAAGGCGTCGGCCACCTCCTGGGTCATGACGGCGATCCGCTCGGCGCGGTTCCCGTCCCCGGGCACCTCGACCGGCGGATGCACCCGCCCCCGCATCACCGGTGATTCGTCGTACCAGAGGGTCACCGGCAGCAGCAGGGCACCGGTCTGCAGGGCGAGCGCGGCGGGTCCGGCCGGCATCTTCGCCCGCTCGCCAAAGAACGAGACCTCCACGCCCGAGGCCGACAGATCGCGGTCGGCGACCAGGCAGACCAGACCGCCCGAGCGCAGCCGCCGGGCCAGCGTCCCGAAGGCGCTCCCGCCCTGGTGCGGCAGGACCTCCATGCCCAGCCCCTCGCGGTAGGCCACGAACCGGTCGTACAGCGACTCCGGCTTCAGCCGCTCGGCGACCGTGGTGAAGGGCACCTTCAGATGGGTGGTCACCCAGGCCCCGGCGAGGTCGTAGTTGCCCATGTGCGGCAGCGCCAGGACCACTCCCCGGCCCTCGGCGAGACCGTCCACCAGATAGTGCACGTCGCTCACGTCGAAGCCGCCCCCTATGCGCTCCGGGCTCCACGCCGGCAGCCGGAAGGACTCCATCCAGTAGCGCAGGTACGAGCGCATGCCCGCGCGGGACAGCTCGGCGAGCCGCCGCGCCGAGGCGTCGGGGACCACGCGCGCCAGATTGGCCTCCAGGCGCAGCACCCCCTTGCCGCGCCGCTTCCAGGTCTCGTCGGCGATGCGCCGGCCGAGCGCCACGGCGACCGGTTCCGGGAGCTTCTTGACCGTGCTCCAGCCGAGTCCGTACAGCGCGTCGGTCAGCCTGTCCTTCACCGCGTCTCGCCCTCCTGGGGCACCGTCCGCTCCGCGGCGTCCGCCTCGGCGGCCTCCCGGCGCACGGTCACCACCCGCTGGACGAGGGTCACCGCGCTGCCGACGGCCACGATCCACAGCGCGATCGGGAGCAGGATGTCGATGTACGGCACGCCGAACTTGTGCAGACCCGAGAAGCCGCAGGCCACCAGCGAGATCACCAGCCGCTCGGCGCGCTCCACCAGCCCATTGACGTTCACCGGCAGCCCGATGCTCTCGCCGCGCGCCTTGGTGTATGAGACCACCTGGCCGCTGGCGAGGCAGAAGATCGTCACCGCACACAGCACATTGTCGTCCCCCCGGCCCGCGTACCACAACGCCAGACCGCCGAAGATCGCGCCGTCCGCGACCCGGTCCAGCGTGGAGTCGAGGAACGCGCCCCAGCGGCTGGAGCGCCCCAGCTGCCGCGCCATGTTGCCGTCGACCAGGTCGGAGAAGACGAACAGCGTGATGACGACCGTGCCCCAGAAGAACTCCCCTCTGGGGTAGAAGACCAGAGCGCCCGCGCACACGCCGGCGGTGCCGGTGAGGGTCACCGCGTCGGGGCTGACCCCGAGACGGATGAGCAGGGCGGCGAACGGTGTGAGAACACGCGTGAAGAATGCACGCGCGTACTTGTTCAGCATGGCCTTCCCGGGGGGTCGATACGGGCCGGATGGTCAGAAGGCCACCGGCGGGCCCATCGTAGCCACGCCCCGCAGAGCCTCCGCGCACCTGTCGGACAGCTCCCCGGCCCCGGGCGCACCAGGGCCGGACGTGCGACGTATGGACGCACCCTGACGGCGGTGGAAAGCTCGAAGTATCGCGAGGTGTCGACCGGGAGGCGAGACACATGGGCGACAAGACGAGTACACACCCAGGGGCCGCCGGAAGGGCAGTGGCGGCCGACCGGCCCAGCTCCCTGCGGAATGTGGTTCTGGTCGGCCACAGCGGGACCGGTAAGACGACGCTGGTGGAGGCCCTCGCCCTGGCGACGGGCGCGGTGAACCGGGCGGGCAGGGTCGAGGACGGCGGCTGCCTCTCGGACTACGACGAGATCGAGCACCGGCAGCAGCGGTCGATCCAGCTGTCCCTGGTCCCCGTCGAATGGGGCGGGATCAAGATCAATCTCCTGGACACCCCAGGCTATGCCGATTTCGTCGGGGAACTCAGGGCCGGTCTGCGAGCGGCGGACGCGGCCCTTTTCGTCGTCTCGGCCGCCCAGGACGCCCTGGGCATCACCGGGGCCACCCGCATGGTCTGGGACGAGTGCGCCGCGGTCGGCATGCCGCGGGCCATCGTGATCACGCACCTGGAGGCGGCCCGCGCCAGCTTCGAGGAGATGACCGAGCTGTGCCGGGAGGGCTTCGGCGGCGACGACCCCGACGCCGTGCTGCCGCTGTACCTGCCGCTGCGGGGCGAACCGGGGCCGGACGGGCACGCCCCGGTGACCGGGCTCATCGGGCTGCTCACCCAGCGGGTCTTCGACTACTCCTCGGGGGTGCGCGCCGAATCGCCGCCCGGGGAGCACCAGCTGCCGCTGATCGAGGAGGCCCGCGGCCGGCTCATCGAGGGGATCATCGCCGAGAGCGAGGACGAGACCCTCATGGACCGCTACCTCGGCGGTGCGGAGATCGACGTCAAGACGCTGATCGAGGACCTGGAGAAGGCCGTCGCCCGCGGCAGCTTCCACCCCGTCCTGGCGGCGGCGCCCGCCGCGGAGGGATCCAGGCAGGGCCTGGGCACCATTGAACTGCTCGATCTGATAACCGGTGGCTTCCCCACCCCGCTGGAGCGCGAGGCGCCCGCCGTCACCACCCCGCAGGGCGCCTCACGCCCCCCGCTGGTCTGCGATCCGGACGGCCCGCTGGCCGCCGAGGTCGTCAAGACCTCCTCCGACCCGTATGTCGGACGGATCTCCTTGGTGCGGGTCTTCTCCGGCACGCTGCGCCCCGACGAAACCGTCCATGTCTCCGGACACGGTCTGGAGGACCGCGGCCACGAGGACCACGACGTGGACGAGCGGGTCGGCGCCCTGTCCGCCCCCTTCGGCAAACAGCAGCGCACCCTCGCCCAGGCCATCGCGGGCGATCTGGCGTGCGTGGCCAAGCTGACCCGCGCCGAGACCGGGGACACGCTCTCGGCCAAGGACCTGCCGCTGCTCATGGAGCCCTGGCAGATGCCCGATCCGCTGCTGCCCGTGGCCATCCAGGCGCACAGCAAACCGGATGAGGACAAGCTGTCGCTGGGCCTGTCCCGGCTGGTCGCCGAGGACCCCACGATGCGCCTGGAGCAGAACCCGGACACCCACCAGGTGGTGCTGTGGTGTCTGGGCGAGGCGCATGTGGACGTCGCGCTGGAGCGGCTGCGCAGCCGGTACGGCGTCCAGGTGGACGCGGTGCCGTACAAGGTCTCGCTGCGGGAGACCTTCGCCGGGAGGTCCGCCGGGCGCGGCCGCCATGTCAAGCAGTCCGGAGGGCACGGCCAGTACGCCATCTGCGAGATCGAGGTCGAGCCGCTGCCGGAGGGCTCGGGCATCGAGTTCGTGGACAAGGTCGTCGGCGGCGCGGTGCCCCGGCAGTTCATCCCGTCCGTCGAGAAGGGCGTGCGCGGCCAGGCGGCGCGCGGTGTCGCGGCCGGCTATCCCCTGGTCGACGTGCGGGTCACGCTGCTGGACGGCAAGGCGCATTCGGTGGACTCCTCCGACGCCGCCTTCCAGACCGCGGGAGCGCTCGCGCTGCGCGAGGCGGCCGCCGACGCCCGGATCGACCTGCTGGAACCGGTGGTGGAGCTGAGCGTGCTGGTCTCGGACGACTATGTCGGCGCCGTGATGAGCGATCTGTCCGGCCGGCGCGGCCGGGTCATCGGCACCGAACAGTCGGGCGGCGGACAGACCTTGATCAAGGCGGATGTGCCGGAGATCGAGATCAGTCGGTACGCGATCGATCTGCGATCGCTGTCACATGGCACCGGACGGTTCAGCCGTTCCTACGCCCGGCATGAGCCGATGCCCCAGCAGTTGGCGGAGCGGATGCGCGAACGCGTCACCGCCGAGGCGTAGTTCACGGCCCGCCCGAGGCGCCGTCCACGCCCGCCCGAGGCGTCGTCCATGGCGTCGTCCGCCCCGGCCGCAGCGGGGCGGACGGGCCTTCGCCGCCGGCCGTCCGCGGGCGGACTTCTCCACGAGGGTTTTCCACAGGCCGCACACGCCCTGGCGACAGGCGGTGCATACCCCCGATACGCTGAGGTCGCAGCGCAAGAGCGTGCCGTATTGGGGGCGTTGGTGACGGACGGATTCGACTTCAGTCCCGGGGCGCAGGTTCCCCTCTCAGGGGCGGCGGGACAGACGGCGGCGACGCAGGCACTCGCCTCGGCCGCCTACCGCGACGACCCCGTGGCAAAGCTGCTCGACGCGAATTCGGAGTGGACGGTCTCGGAGGTCAAGGCCCCGAGGATGTCGCTCTTCGAGCCGAATCTGGGCGAGGCGTTCGCACGCGCCGTCCAGACCAGAATGCTCGGCGGCGGCCGGGGCCAGGTGATCCAGTCCTTCGGCATGGAGCCGCAGACGGTCGTCGAGCACTGTCTGGCCGCCAACCGCATCCGCAAGACCCGGGACGCCCGGCTCACCGCCGTCATGGTGATCTTCGGGCTGCTGTTCCTGCCCGGGACGCTGCTGTGGCTCGGCGTCTTCCAGCTGCGCCGCTCGATCGCCGGGGCCCAGGACAAGCGGATGGGCGCGCTCGGCACGGCGCTGCTGGTGGCGCTCGGCGTGATGGTGCTCATCTTCCTGATCAAGCTGCCCTTCAGCGGCTTCTGGGGGATCTATCTGCGGGGCGTCGTGGTCGCCCCGGTGATCGGCTGGTACATCGCCAAGCAGATCTGCGAGCGCACCGCCAAGGAGCTCCGGGACGCCTGGGGCGGGCTGCTCTCGGGGGGCGGCATAGGGGCCAAGGTGCCCGAGACGGTGCCCAACCACCCGGGCCAGACCTCCGCCGAGGTGCTGCGCAAGGCGCTCCACAAGCTCACCGCCGAGCAGCACAGCAATGTGGTCTTCTACGCCGGTCCCAAGGGCATATTGGGCATGGGCACCCGCTGGGGCAGCTGGCAGCTGGCCGAGGATCTGGTCTCGGCCGATCCCGACAAGGAGATCGACCCCTTCCGCAGCTGGGACGTCATACGGGCGATCCACGACCAGCTGCGCATGCTGGAGCGCACCCCGCTGCACACCGGCGGCTTCCCCACGCCCTCCGTGCGCCACTGGGTGGTCTCGCCGATCGGCGAGGGGGCCAAGTCGGTCGAGCGCGGCGGCACCTCCGAGGAGGAGGGCTTCCAGATAAAGGGCGTGGATCTGCAGCGGATCTGTGACACACAGCAGTTCGGCGCCGGTGACCGGCACTATCTGGGTGTGCAGTTCGTGCTCTGGGACGGTCAGCTGGTGATCACCCTGATGATCACGGTGACCCTGCTGCACAAGACGCTGCGGATCGAGGTCACCGGGCACGCCCTGGGGCCGGTGCATCCGCTGTTCACCAGCAAGCCCTCGGCGCCCAGCAAGACGGTCTCCAAGACGTTCCGGTTCTGGGAGACCAAGTCCATCCCGCTGCCGCTGGTGAACGCCAAGGAGGTCGTGCGGCTGGCCGCACGCGCCCCCTTCACCTGGTACCCGCCGATCCTGGACTACCTGGGCGGCAAGCTGGTCCTGCCCGAGCCGTTCGGTCTGCGCCACGCCTGGGCCGACAAGCCCTGGCGGCACCGGTTCATGGCGGACGACGCCCTGCGCGCCGCCACGCCGGTGCTGCGGGTGGTCCATGAGGCGGCCATCGGGGTGCTCAAGCACCACGGCGTGGACACCGAGCGCTTCGGCAGCCGTTCGATGGCGCTCAGCGGCCAGATCCAGGACGCGGCCCCGAAGAAGGCCGATCTGTACGACGCGTAAGCAGCGCCACACGGGAGGGGCCCCGGCCGTCGGGCGGTTTCCAGCGGCCGGGGCCCCTCTCGTTCAGCCTGCCAGGTGGTACGGGTACGGGCCCGGACCCGTACCCATGACCTACGCGTTCGCCTTCGGCCAGGCGTCGAGGAGCAACCGGCGGGTGTCCGCGAGGAGTTGCGGCAGCACCTTGGTGCTGCCGATGACGGGCATGAAGTTGGTGTCCCCACCCCAGCGCGGCACCACATGCTGGTGCAGATGCGCCGCGATCCCGGCGCCGGCCACCGTCCCCTGGTTCATCCCGATGTTGAAACCGTGCGCACCCGAGGCGGTACGCAGCGCGGTCATGGCCGCCTTGGTGAACTCGGCCAGCTCAACCGTCTCCTCCGCGGTGAGATCGGTGTAGTCGGCGATATGCCGGAACGGGACGACCATGAGGTGGCCACCGGTGTACGGGTACAGATTGAGCACGGCGTACACGGTGCGGCCTCGGGTGATGATCAAGCCGTCCTCGTCGGACTTCTCCGGAATGGAGCAGAACGGACAGCCGTCGCCCGCCCCCGGGCCGGTCGGCTTGTTCTCCCCCTGGATGTAGGCCATCCGGTGGGGCGTCCACAGGCGCTGGAACGCGTCAGGCGTCCCCACTCCGATCTGCTGTTCCGGCTCACTCGTCATGCGGGCCAGCATATTCGCCCAGCGGAGGTGGGGAAGCGCCGAGGGGCGGCCCCTACCGGGCCGCCCCTCGGAATCCCGGCCTCCGTGGAGACCGCGGCGGATCAGACCTGGATCCGGCGCTCCACGGCGTCGACGATCTCGGCCAGCGCCTGGTCGATCGGGATGCCGTTCTTCTGCGAGCCGTCGCGGTAGCGGAAGCTCACCGCGCCGCTGGCGATGTCCTCGTCACCAGCGATGATCATGAACGGCACTTTGGACTTCTGGGCGTTGCGGATCTTCTTCTGCATCCGGTCGGAGGAGGAGTCCACCTCCATCCGCAGGCCCTTCGCCTTCGCCTGCCGGGCGAAGTCCTCCAGATACGGCACATGGCCGTCGCCGATCGGGATGCCGACCGCCTGGACCGGGGCCAGCCACGCCGGGAAGGCGCCCGCGTAGTGCTCCAGCAGCACCGCGAAGAAGCGCTCGATCGAGCCGAACAGCGCCCGGTGGATCATGACGGGCTGCTGCCGGGAGCCGTCCGCCGCGGTGTACTCCAGCTCGAACCGGGCCGGCTGGTTGAAGTCGACCTGGATGGTCGACATCTGCCAGGTACGGCCGATCGCGTCCCGCGCCTGGACCGAGATCTTGGGCCCGTAGAAGGCCGCGCCGCCCGGGTCCATGACCAGCTCCAGGCCCTGCTTCTCGGCGGCCTTGCGCAGCTCGTCGGTGGCCTCTTCCCACTGCTCGTCGCTGCCCATGAACTTGTCGGAGTCGTCCCGGGTGGACAGCTCCAGGTAGAAGTCGCTCAGGCCGTAGTCGCGGAGCAGGTCCAGCACGAAGGTGAGCAGATTGTCGAGCTCATCGGCCATCTGCTCCTTGGTGCAGTAGATGTGCGAGTCGTCCTGGGTGAAGCCCCGGGCGCGGGTCAGCCCGTGCACGACACCGGACTTCTCGTACCGGTAGACCGTGCCGAACTCGAACAGCCGCAGCGGCAGCTCGCGATACGACCGCCCGCGCGCCCGGAAGACCAGGTTGTGCATCGGGCAGTTCATGGACTTGAGGTAGTAGTCCTGGCCCTCGAACTCCATGGGCGGGAACATGCTGTCCATGTAGTGCGGCAGATGGCCGGAGGTCTCGAAGAGGCGCGCCTTGGTGATGTGCGGGGTGTTGACGAACTCGTACCCCGCCTCCTCGTGCCGCTTCCGCGAGTACTGCTCCATCTCCTTGCGGATCACGCCGCCCTTGGGGTGGAAGACCGCGAGGCCCGAGCCCAGCTCGTCGGGGAAGGAGAACAGGTCCAGCTCCGCGCCCAGCTTGCGGTGGTCGCGCTTCTCGGCCTCGGCGAGGAAGTCCAGGTACGCCTTCAGCTCGTCCTTGGTCGGCCAGGCGGTGCCGTAGATCCGCTGGAGCTGGGGGTTCTTCTCGCTGCCCCGCCAGTACGCGGCGGCGCTGCGCATCAGCTTGAAGGCCGGGATGTTCCGCGTGGTCGGCAGGTGCGGACCGCGGCACAGGTCCTTCCAGCACAGCTCGCCGGTCTTGGCGTCGAGGTTGTCGTAGATGGTCAGCTCGCCCGCGCCGACCTCGGCCGACGCGCCCTCGGCGGCGTCCGCGGCCGACCCCTTGAGCCCGATCAGCTCCAGCTTGTACGGCTCGGCGGACAGCTCCTCGCGCGCGGCGTCGTCGGTGACCGCGCGGCGCGAGAACTTCTGGCCCCTCTTGACGATCTCCTGCATCTTCTTCTCGATGCGCTTGAGGTCGTCCGGGTGGAACGGGGTCTCGACGTCGAAGTCGTAGTAGAAGCCGTCCTTGATCGGCGGGCCGATGCCGAGCTTCGCCTCCGGGAACAGCTCCTGCACGGCCTGGGCCATGACATGCGCGGTGGAGTGGCGCAGGATGTCCAGACCGTCCTGGCTGGTGATCTCCACCGGCTCGATCTCGTCGCCCTCGGCCGGCTGGTACGCCAGGTCCTTGAGCTGCCCGCCCACCCGCACGGCGACGACGGAGCGGTCGCCGGCGAAGAGGTCCGCCGCCGTAGTGCCCGTGGCCACCACGCGTTCTTCCCGCTCGGAATCGCGTTGGATGATCACACGGACGTCTGACACCGGTCTCTCCTGACTGATGGATGGCTCACCGCGGCGAATGCCGCGCAGCGTGAATGGTACCGAGCCGACGGGCGGGACCGCGAAAAGGTTATGACCGCCGCTCGCGGCCACAGGGCACGGTCCGGGGCCACCGGGCACGGTCCGGGGCCGCCGCCGCGCGCCTCCTCGATCAGGGCGCCGCCGCAACGCCCCTCGAAGAAGTCCAGGCTCTCCTGGAGCCCTGTGACCGGCCGGTCCCGCCCGGCCCGGTCCCCCCGGACCGGGGTGACGCCGGTCACCCGGCCGAGCCGCCGGAAGCCGCCGCGGCTGCCCAGCCGTCCCCGCGCCCGGATCGGCAGCCCGACCGGACGGGCATGGCCGACGATCCGGCAGCCGTCCCCGTCCAGGGTGATCCACACCTGTGCGACATCCGCGACATCCGTCCCGGAGACCCCCGCGGCCGCAGCGTCCCCGGTCCGCCGGGACCGGTGCGGCGCAGCCGGACCCCCGCGCCGGTGATCCGTATGCGGGGACGGACGGCTCGTGCCGGACGCAGCGGGCGCCCGCTGCCCGCAGCCCCGGGAGGCCGCCGGGCGAGAGCCCCACCGGTCGGGCCGGGCGGCGAACCCCGGCGGCGCACCGGCGGCCGGTGCCCACTCCAGCGCCCCCGGGCCCCTTGCGTGCCCTGGACCAGCTCCGTGCCGTGGACCGGCTCCGTGCCCTGGAGCGGCTCCGTGCCTTGGAGCGGCTCCGTGCCGTGGACCGGCGCGATCACCGCCTCGGCCGGCTCCCGGCACACCCCCGTCGCGACGGCCGCGTCGTGCGCCTCCATGCCTCCCGTCGCGCGGTGGTGCGGGCCATGGTGGCGATCTGGCCATGCCCGGGGTGGTCCGCCAGGAGCAAGACCGCTCGCCCTCGGAACCGGGCCGGGGTGCGCGAGCGCCATGTCCGTGACGCCTTCCGGCCATCGCCGGCTGAGGTACACCTGTGCTGTCTTCGCGTCAGGACCTCGGAAAACAGCGGCGGTTCGGGGTCTGTGCTTCGGGTATCACCTGGTCGGGGCGGGGTGCAGATGTCATCGACGGGAAGCGCACGAGGAGTTGAGGCCATGCCGTCGTGGTTCGAGGGGCCGCTCGCCGCGTTTGACACGGAGACCACGGGTGTCGATGTCGAGCATGACCGGATCGTGTCGGCGGCCCTGGTGGTGCAGCGCGGGGCCGGAAGTGTGCCGGAGGTCCGGCGCTGGCTGGTGAGTCCGGGGGTGCCGGTGCCTCCCGCCGCCACCGGGATACACGGGCTGACCGACGCTCATCTGCAGCAGCACGGCAGATGGCCGGCGCCGGTGATGGACGAGGTGGCACGGGCGATAGCGGAGCAGACCGCGCGGGGCACCCCGCTGGTGGTGATGAACGCCCCGTTCGATCTCACGCTGCTGGACCGGGAGTTGAAGCGGCACCGCAACTCCAGCCTGGCGGGCTATCTCTCGCTGCGGTCGCTGAGCGTGCTCGATCCGCGGGTGCTGGACAAGCATCTGGACCGCTACCGCAAGGGCCGCCGCACCCTGATCGACCTGTGTGCGCACTACGGGGTGGATCTGACGGGCGCGCATGACGCGGCGGCGGACGCCACAGCCGCGCTGAACGTCGTACGGGCGGTGGGCCGCCGGTTCGCCTCGCGCCTGGAGCCCCTGACCCCCGCCGAACTGCACGCCCGCCAGACGGTCTGGTATGCGGCGCAGGCCCGGGGGCTCCAGGCGTGGTTCGCGCTCAACGGCTCGGACGAGGTCTGCGATCCGGCCTGGCCGCTGCGGCCCGACCTGCCGGCCGCCGCCTGACGCTCAGACCTTGCGGAGCGAGAAGGGGTGGCCCGCCGGGTCGGAGTAGATCCGCACGTCGCGGGGGCCGCCGTTGTGCTTGGTGTCCAGCGGCCGGGCGCCCATGTCGACGACCTGGCGCTCCGCGGCGTCGATGTCCTCCACCAGCAGGTCCAGATGGGCCTGCTGGGAGTCGTCCGGGCGCGGCCAGCTGGGCGGGGCGAAGCCGTGGTCCCTGAGGAACGCCATCCGCGACCCGCCGGGTGCGACGATCTCGATCCGGTCGGGAGTGGTCACCGGCTGGATGTCCCCGCCGAGCACCTGGGCGTAGAACTCGGCGAGTGCCTCGGGTTCGGCACAGTCCAGGGACAGGACGGCTGCGCTCGCTACGGCCATGAGTTCCCCTCCATTTCGTCACTCACGGAAGTTTTATCCGGATACCCAGCTCCGGGCCGCGCAAGCGCACAGCCATGAGGCCGGGCCGCCTGCTGGCGGCCCGGCCTCATGGAGTGGTGGGCGATACTGGGTTCGAACCAGTGACCTCTTCGGTGTGAACGAAGCGCTCTCCCACTGAGCTAATCGCCCGGGTCGTTCTCATCGGGGCTCCCCCCGGTGGAACGACCTGAACAATACAGGTCGCGGCGGGTTTGGTTCAAACCGCGTTCCCGCCGCGGGACCCGGATGACCCGGAGGCCACCCCCGGCGCGCCGGCAGGCCGCGCGGCGAGGTGCGACCGCAGCCCCCGCCGCCCGGAGCGCATCATCAGGGCGTGATTGACCCGGAAGACGGGTCGGCCGGGGAAGGCGAGACGGCGCAGCAGGGGCTTGCGGGCCACCACCTCCTGGTCGAAGCGGGCGCGCGTGCCGGTGCCACGGGCGGTGACCGTCCAGCGCGCCCAGCCCTCCAGATCGCCGGAGAGGCTGATCTCCAGCACGCCCTCCGCCGGGTCCTGACGCGCCTCGCTGACGATCACCCACAGGTCGTACGGGACGAGGGAGCGGAAGCGGGCGGTGCCGCTGTGCTCGTCGATCCGCCGGACCTCACGGACCTGGGGCCACCACCGCGGATAGTCGTCGCCGTTCGCCAGCGCCGCGAAGACGGCGGCGGGAGGGGCGTCGAGGTCCCATCGGCTGCGGAAACGGTAGTGGCACCAGTCCATGCCCTCAGTGTGGCCGCACGGCGACGACCGCTGCCAGGGCCGCTCCGGCAGCGTGTCGCCGACGAGCGAGAGGTGCCGGACCGCGGCCCGGCCGTACCGGGCGGTGGCGCGGCGGGGGCGAAGTCGCCGATCAGGCCGTACCAGGCAGTAACACTGCAGGGGCGAAGTCGCCGATCAGGCCGTACCAGGCGGTGGCGCGGCGGGGGCGAAGTCGCCGATCAGGCCGTACCAGGCAGTAACAGTGCAGGGGCGAAATCGCCGATCAGGCCGTACCAGGCGGCGACACGGCGGCGCGAACTCGCCCATCAGGCCACCCGCCTGACCCGCCATCAGGCCACCGCACCTCCTGGTTCCACGACCGCGTCCGCCTCACCGCCGTCGACCGGGCGACGCCCCGCTCAGGACGGCGCGCCTGCCGCAAACCGCGACCCGCTCGCCGAGGTCGGCCTCGCGCACCGACTCCGCCGCCGCCCCGGCCAGCTCTCCGGCGGCGAACGCCGACGCGCCGCCCTGGCCCGCACCCTCCTCCCGCACCCAGGCCAGCTCCTTCTCGTCGGCGAACCGACAGCCGCCGTCGACCGAACCCGCGCCGACGACCCGACCCGGGCTCCTCGCACGCACCACACACCGGCACGGCCGCGTCACCACGTCGCCCCACCCACGATCCGGTGTCCGTCGAGGCGGCCGACCGCACGATCGACATGGCGGACCACACCGCCGCGCCCCCGGCCTGAGCCTCGAGACCGCCCTCACACCGCCCCGTACGGCACCCGGTACCCGGGTGACGGCCGGACCGGACCCACTGCCGCGCGGCCCGAGGGTGACAGCGGTCCGGCCATGGGTGCCGCGGCACCGGTGGTCGCCGGGCCGCAACGCCGAGGAGGTGGGAGGGAAACACCGAGGGCCCGGAAGGCTGATGCCTTCCGGGCCCTCGGTCCAGGGTGGGCGATACTGGGTTCGAACCAGTGACCTCTTCGGTGTGAACGAAGCGCTCTCCCACTGAGCTAATCGCCCTGGCGCACGGCCAACATTAGCGCATGCCGGACCGTGCTCATGACCAGTCCGGCGCCCCCCGGCAGGTCACTGTTCGATCTTCCACGGCATCACGACGCCGAACTTCCACACGTAGACCGACACCGCCGCCGCGCAGACGACCACCGCGATCGTGGTCAGGATGAGATTGCGCCGGCGCACCTTCGGGTCCAGGGCACGGTGCGCCGCCTCGGTGACCTTGCGCTTGGTCCAGGCCAGCACCAGCTGGGCCCAGACGAACTCGGTCGCCCAGATCGCCATGCCGGCGAAGATCACCAGCCACCCCGGGCCGGGCAGGGGCAGCATGATGATGCCCACGACCACGACGGCGAGGCCGACGACGAACACGCCGACCTGCCAGCTCAGGTGGAGCGTGCGCGACCGCTTGATGAAGTGCGGCGCCCGGGAGCCCAGCACGGGCTCCTTCGCCTGCGCGTCGGCCCCCGCGGCGGCCCGGGGCGCCGGTTCGGAGCCCCCCTGCCGCTGGTCACTCTCCGCATTCATGTGACCCAACTTACCCGATCGTTCGAAGTCACCGGAATGGCGGTAAGGGCCGTCCCGGAGCTGGGCCGCATGAGCTACCAGAAGTGCCGCAAAACGGTCAGAGGGGTTTACAACGGCACCGTAGGTGGCATGTCGATTTCGCCGACGTGCGAATCCCCGAGCGCACACTGAGCGAAAGGCCCTGGCGCTTATGAACACCACGGTCAGCTGCGAGCTGCACCTGCGCCTCGTTGTGTCGAGCGAATCCTCACTGCCTGTACCCGCGGGCCTGCGGTATGACACGGCCGACCCTTACGCCGTGCACGCCACCTTCCACACCGGAGCCGAAGAGACGGTCGAATGGGTGTTCGCCCGCGATCTTCTCGCCGAGGGTCTGCACCGGCCCACCGGCACCGGCGACGTCCGGGTGTGGCCGTCCCGCAGCCACGGCCAGGGCGTCGTCTGCATCGCCCTGAGCTCTCCGGAGGGGGAGGCACTGCTCGAAGCCCCGGCGCGGGCCCTGGAGTCGTTCCTGAAGCGAACCGACGCCGCGGTGCCACCCGGCACCGAACACCGCCACTTCGACCTCGACACAGAGCTCTCCCACATCCTGGCGGAGAGCTGAGACCCGGCGAGAGCTGAGCGCTCGGCCGTCCGACTCGGGGAGACGGCGCGAGCCGGGGCGCGACACACCGGTACTGACCATCCCGACAACGGCAATCCCGACAACGGCAGAGGCAGGCGACGGTGCCGTCGCCGCGGCGCGATCCGCGGCGACGGCACCGGCGCGTGAGGACCCGGAAGCCGCCGGGTGAACGCCCGGGGCCCGGCGGGACTAGAGTCGGGCAGATCGAGGGCAGCCCAGGGGCAGCCGCCGACCCAGCCGGCCAGGGAGCCAATCGTGCTGATCAACCACGACACCCGGTGCGCGCTCGACGCGGTCGTCGATCTGGTGAACACCGCGCCCGAGGGCGCGGACCGGGACGGACTCACCGATGTCACCGCACTGCGCCGGTTCGTCGAGCGCAACGCCATCAGCGACATCGGCGCGCTCGGGGAGCGCGACCTCATCGCCGTCCGGGCCGTACGGACCCGGTTCGCCGAGGTCTTCGCGGCGGCCGGGAACGAAACCGCCACCCGCCGCGCCGCCGAA
>NZ_BBOX01000024.1 GCF_001553455.1 Streptomyces hygroscopicus subsp. hygroscopicus | reverse complement strand
CCCCCGCCGCGCCGCCGAACTGCTCAACGCGATGATCGCCGCGGCCGGCACCACGCCCCGGCTCACCGACCACGACGGTTACGACTGGCATGTGCACTACTTCGCACCCGGCGCCTCGCTCGCCGACCACCTCGCCGCCGACGGCGGCATGGCGCTGGCGTTCCTCGTGGTGGCGGGCGAACGGGAGCGGCTGCGCCGCTGCGAGGCCCCGGACTGCCGGCACGCCTTCGTGGACCTGTCCCGCAATCGCTCCCGGCGCTACTGCGACAGCCGCACCTGCGGCAACCGGCTGCATGTCGCCGCGTACCGCGCCCGGCGCCGCGAGGCCGCGAGCTGACCGCCCGCGCCCGGCCGGCGGCCGGGCGGCCGGGCGGCCGGGGAGCGTGCGGGGCGCCGCCTCACCACCGGTAGAGGTCATGTACGGCGGTCACGAAGAGCAGGGTGCCGATGAACGCCAGGAACAGCATCAGCGGCGGCTGCGAGAGGGCGAAGAGACAGCCACGGGTCTCGTCGCTCGGCGGAACAGGGGGTCTTTCGATGGGGGATTGCTCCCCGGGCGGTGATTGCAACATCTCGCGGAGATCATGACCCAGCCCCGGCCCCACCTGCGACCAGTGATCGTTTTTTGACCGGTCGCTTGTCAGATCCCGTGCTTTTTGAGTATGGCCTCGATGTCGGAGAAGTCATCCGTGCCAGAGCTCGTTCCGCCCCTGGCCTTCGGCCGCCCCGCCGCCTTGCCGCCGGCGGCTCCCCGGCCGGACCCCAGGGCGGGCTCCGAGGCTCCCGCGGACACCCCTGCCTGTCCGGCCGCGGCCGCCGCGCGCCGCTCCTTACGGGTGCCGCCGGAGCGCCGCTCGACCGCTCGGCCGATCATGAACAGCACCCAGGAGAGGCCGAGCAGACCGAAGCCCATCCAGACGGTCGGTTTGAAGACCAGGTCGGCCACCCAGTCCACAATCCCCGTCATCGCCAGGCCCAGCGGTACCAGGGCGTAGGCGGCGATCCGGGTCGCGGCCAGGAACCGCTTGCGGTACGCGGTCACCCCGGCGATGCCCAGACCGGCCGCGGACAGCGCGGCACAGACGGTATCGGTCAGCATCGTTCCTCCCGCGACTGGGTTTCCGGTATGTCCATCCTGCACCCCGTAAGGCGGCTCGGGCCATGGCCCCGGCCCAGGATCAGGGACATCTCCGGGTACGGACCGGGGTCCAGGGGCTGGAAGACTGGCCCCATGAGCCACACCGACCCCACCGACCCCTCCCCTCTCCCCGTGCTCGACGTCTGGTGCGAGCTGCAGTGTCCCGACTGCCGCACCGCCCTGGCCGATCTGCGCGCACTGCGCGAGCGCTTCGGCGACGCCCTGGACATCCGGCTGCGCCACTTCCCGCTGGAGCGCCACCGGCACGCCCACGCGGCGGCACAGGCGGCCGAGGAGGCCATCGCCCAGGGGCGCGGCTGGCCGTACGTCGAGGCCGTCCTGGAGCGCGCCGAGGACCTGGGCACCGTCGGTGAGCCGCTGCTGGTGGAGGTGGCCCGGGAGCTGGGTCTGGACGCCGAGGAGGTGGACACCGCGCTGGTCGACGGGCGGCACATCCTGATCGTGGACGCGGACCAGGCCGAGGGCAGGGCGATCGGGGTGACCGGCACCCCCACATATGTGATCGGCGGCGAACGGCTGGACGGCGGCAAGAGCCAGGAGGGGCTGCGGGAGCGGATCGAGGAGATCGCCGGCCGCCTCATCGCCGAGCGGTCGTAGCACCCTGGGTCCGGTCCGGGGGATCTTCACGGGTGCGTGCGGACCGGTCCGTGCGGTTCCCCCGGACCGGACCGCACGGCTAGAGCAGCGGCTTGTAGAACTGGTACTCGACCGGCTCATAGCCCAGTGACCCGCACAGCCGCAGGGCCGGGGTGTTGCCGCCGAAGACGTGCAGGCCCAGGCTGCGCGCCCGGTGCGCCAGGCTCGCCCGCTCGGCGGCCAGCATCAGGGTGCGGCCGTGGCCGCGGCCGCGGTGCTCCTCGGCGACCTCGACGGAGAACACGTACGCCTCCCCGCTCTCCGCCGCGTCGGGCTCCTCCCGGCGCAGCGCAACCCAGAGGGTGCCCACGTCCGTACCGCCGTGGGCGAGGACGCGCAGCAGGGCCCCGGGGGTGTCCGGGCCCTGCGGCAGCAGCGCCGCGTAGTCGGCCTCGGCCTTGGTGTCGGCCTGCCGCCGGGTGAGCCCGCGCCGCAGCAGATCGTCGACGTGCCCGGCCCGCTCATGGGCGTACCACGCCGGGTAGTCGGCCTCCGCCAGCGGACGTATCGCACTGCCCTCGGGCAGCTCGGGCGGCTCCGTGAGCCGCTTGAGCATGTTGCGGCCGCGCTCGCGGTAGCCGAGCGCGCCGGCGAGCCCGAGGGCGGTGGTGGCCTGCGCCGGAACGCTCACGACCAGCTGGGTGCAGCCCCAGCCGCGCAGCACCTCCTCGGCGGCGAGCGCGGCGACTGTGCCGCGGCCCCGGTGCCGCTCGGCCTCGTCGATGTCGAGCCGCTCGATGCGCCCGGCCTCCGGGCCCAGACGGGCGTCGGTGGCCAGGCGGACGGAGCCGACGGGGCGGCTGTTGACGCACACCTCGTAGGTGCGGGCACGCCCGCCGCCGTCGGTGCGCTGTTCGGACGCGGTGGGCCGCAGAGTGGTGGTCACGAGGGTGTTCTACCGGTCCCCCGGGCGATCGACACCCGGTCTTCCCGGCGCGCACCCGCCGCGACCGGCGGAGCGCCGGGGGACCACCGGCGGATCACCGGCCGGTCAGGGGTCGATGTCGGCGGCCGCCCGCTCGACGAAGATCCGTCTGGCCTCGGCGGTGACCGGGCCGGGGGCGCCGGGCAGGGTGCGGGCGTCCACCCGGTGCACGGCCTGTACGTCGCGCGTCGTGGAGGTCAGGAAGACCTCCTCGGCCCGGGCCAGCGCCTCCAGCGGCAGATCGGTCTCCTTGGCGCCCACCCACTCCAGCACCAGGGCGCGGGTGATCCCGGCGAGGCAGCCGGAGGAGAGCGGCGGGGTGTGCAGTTCGCCGTCGAGGACCACGAAGACGTTCGAGCCGGTGCCTTCGCAGAGCGCGCCGACCGTGTTCCCGAAGAGGGCCTCGGTCGCGTCCTGTTGCCGGGCGCGGGCGAGCGCGACCACGTTCTCGCCGTAGGAGGTGGTCTTCAGGCCGGCGAGCGCCCCGCGCTCGTTGCGTGCCCAGGGGACGGTGACCACGGCCGTGCTGTCGGCCGGGCGCGCCGCCTCGACCAGCGCGACCACCAGCGTGGGGCCGGCCGTGCCCCGGTCGGAGCCGAGCGGCGAGAACCCTCCGGTGTAGGTGATCCGCAGCCGTCCGAACGGCACGGGGTTGGCCCCCAGCACCTCCTCGCAGCCCCGCCGCACCTCGTCCGGATCCGGCGCGGGGAGCCCCAGGCCCTCGGCTGAGCGGGCCAGCCGCCGCAGATGACGGGTGAGGGCGAAGGCCCGCCCCTCGGTGGCCTTGACGGTTTCGAAGACGCCGTCGCCGACCGTGAGTCCATGGTCGAATACGGACACCCTGGCGCTGTCCGCGTCACAGAGGGATCCATCGAGCCAGATGGCCGGTTTCATTGCGTCGCCCTTCCCGTCGGCTGCTGTACACCCGACGCTACCGCGAGCAGCCGGGCGGCCTTGAGTTCCGTTTCGTCCCATTCGCGCTCCGGATCGGAGCCCCAGGTGATGCCCGCCCCGGTGCCGAACCGCAGCACGGCCCCGCCCGGTCCGCGGTCGATCCAGAAGGTCCGTATCCCGACCGCCAGCTCACCGGTGCCGCGGTCGGCGTCGACCCATCCGATACCGCCGCAGTACGGGCCGCGGGGCACGGTCTCCAGCTCCTCGATGACGCGCAGCGCGCTGGACTTGGGCGCGCCGGTGACCGATCCGGGCGGGAAGGTGGCCGCGAGCAGCTCCGGCCAGCCGGTGCCGGGGGCGAGTTCGCCCCGCACCGTGGAGACGAGGTGGACCAGACCGGGGTGCGGTTCGATCGCGCAGAGCGCCGGGACGGTCACCGAACCGGTGGCGCAGACCCGCCCCAGGTCGTTGCGGACCAGGTCCACGATCATCACGTTCTCGGCGTGGTCCTTCTCCAGCAGGTCCTCGGGGCCGCGTCCGGTGCCCTTGATGGGCCCCGACTCCACGGCGCGCCCCACGCGCCGCAGGAACAGCTCGGGCGAGGCCGTGGCCACCTCCACCCCGTGGGCCGGCAGCCGCACGGTGCCCGCGTAGGGGGCCGGGTTGCCCAGGGCCAGCAGCGCGGTCAGGGCGTCCACGTCGGCCCCGGCCGGATCGGGCAGCGGCGCGGACAGCACCCGGCAGAGATTGGCCTGGTAGACCTCGCCGGCCGCGATACGGCGCCGGACGCTCCGCACACCCGCGGTGTAGGCGGCCCGGTCCAGCGACGAGGTCCACTCCCCGGCCGCGGGGCCGCGCCAGCCGCCGGGCACCGGGGCCGGCACCGACTCGGTCCGTACGTCGCCGAAGCGAGCGCAGACCAGACGGCCCTCGAAGTCCGCGACAACGGCCCAGAAACCCTGGGTGTCCAGGGCCGACGGATCGCTGGTGACATCGCGCAGATCGGTGGCGACCAGGCCGCCGAAGCGGGCGAGCGGGGGCAGGGAGTGCACGGCTGCGAGTCTATGGGGCCCAGGTCAGAGCGGTCCCGGGAGGGAGTGCGGCGCGCGAGCAGGGCAGCACGCTGCGGAAACGGAATTTGAGCTGGCCCCGGAATCCGCTAGAGTTCAACACGTCGCCGGGACGCGGAAGCGCCCCGGGGAAACGACACCTGCGGACGTGGCTCAGTTGGTAGAGCATCACCTTGCCAAGGTGAGGGTCGCGAGTTCGAATCTCGTCGTCCGCTCGGAGTGGGGGTTTAGGCCCCCACGGCTGGTGGAGTGGCCGAGAGGCGAGGCAACGGCCTGCAAAGCCGTCTACACGGGTTCAAATCCCGTCTCCACCTCGGACGATTAGCTCAGCGGGAGAGCGCTTCCCTGACACGGAAGAGGTCACTGGTTCAATCCCAGTATCGTCCACTCGGATCCCCGTGGATCCACTCGCGCGATTAGCTCAGCGGGAGAGCGCTTCCCTGACACGGAAGAGGTCACTGGTTCAATCCCAGTATCGCGCACGCAGTCCCGAGGACGATTAGCTCAGCGGGAGAGCGCTTCCCTGACACGGAAGAGGTCACTGGTTCAATCCCAGTATCGTCCACATCGAACGGCGGAGGGCCGGAGCGATCAGCTCCGGCCCTCCGCCGTTTCCCGGGTTCCGCCCGCTCTCAGGACGAGAAGAGCATGTGCCCGAAGCCCCGGTGGTGCTTGTGGTGGCCGTGGTGCCCGTGCTGCGGCGCGCCCCACGCGGGTGCGGGCGCGGCCGGGTACGCCTGCGGAGCGGGCGGGGCGGGCGGCATCGTCTGCGTCCACTGCGCCTCGAGGCGGGTCAGCGCCTCCAGCTCCCCGTAGTCCAGGAAGATCCCCCGGCAGCCGCTGCACTGCTCTATCTGCACGCCATTGCGGTTGTAGGTGTGCATCGGCGCAAGGCACTTGGGACACTGCATGGTCCGCTCAACTCCTCATGCTTCGGGCGGAACGCGCCGGAACACCTGCCCGGCCGCGCGGACTTCACCTTACGGCCTCCATGACCCGGGCGATGCGCACGGATGCCTCCACCATCGCCTCCTCCGCCTCGTCCAGCGCCCGCCCGGCCGCCGCCGCTTTGGCCAGCGCGAGCGCGGCGGTCTGGACGGTGAGGGCGCGGGCGGGCACGTCCAGTCGCGGCCAGGGATCGAGCTGCCCCGCGGCGGCGCCGCCCGCGGCCCGGTACGCCCCCAGGAACCGCTCCCAGTCCTCGGGGGCGAGCAGCCCGGCCGCGTACCAGGCGGCGGGCCGCGCGAGGTCCCAGGCCGGGTCGCCGAGGCCGAGGTCGTCGATGTCGATCAGCCGCCAGTCGGTGGCGCGGGGGCGGATGAGCTGGCCGAGGTGGAGGTCGCCGTGGCAGAGCCTGTTGCCTTCGCCGCCTTCGCCGCCTTCGCATGGGCCCACGCGGTCGCCGCGGTCCCGGCGTTCCACGCGGTCGTCGCGGTCGTCGCGGTCGTCGCGGTCCCGATGGTCCCGGCGGCCCACGCGGTCCGTACGGTCCGCGCCCCGCGCCCAGCCGGGCAGCCCCGCCCAGGCTCGCAGTACGGCCCGGGTGGCCGCGCTGTCGGGGAGCGGCGCCGCCCGTAGCCGGGCGATGGCGCGGGCCGCCTTGTCCGGGCCGCGCATCGCCGGGAGCGGGCCGGGCAGTTCGGCGACCGGCACGGCGTGCAGCCGGGCCAGCAGTGTCCCCGCCTCGGCCCAGGGGGCGGCGTCCGGCGCGTCGGGTGCCACGGGTTCGCCGTACGGCCAGAGGGTGACCTGGCGGCCGTCGGGCAGCGCGGCCATGCGGTCGACCGGCGGCAGCAGTATCTCCGCGCACCGGGGATGGGCCGCGACGCCGAGCCGGACGGCCAGCTCGGCCGGGTCGGTGCCGGGCGGATGCGCCTTGGCGACGACGTGGCCGCACCGGACGACGGTGGCGTCGGGCCGGTCGGCCAGGACGGTCACCTCGGCGGTGGCGTCGCGCCGGGCCCGGCGGAGGGCGGTGACGAGCTGCGACGCGGTGTGACTCACGGCTCCCCCATCGTCATCGGCTGCCCCGGGATCGTAGCCCGTGCCGTGCGGGATGCCGGGGCTTCGAACCTCCTGGTGCCGGACGATCACCCGGGCGCGGGCCCTGGGCTCCCACCGCCTTAGATGGGTTACAAAATTTGAACTCTGTAACCCGCGGCGGTACGTTTCGAGCCATGGACACACACCTCACGGAGACCGACGCGTCGCAGGGCCTGCCGAGCAACTGGGGCCGGTGGGGCGAGGACGACGAGCGCGGCACGCTCAACCTCATCACCGGGGAAGCCCGGGCCAGGGGCGCAGCGGAGGCCCGCACCGGGCGGACGGTGTCACTCGCGCTTCCGATCCGGCCGACGCCGGTCATCAGCGGCCCCTTCGCGCCCTCCACCCAGGACGCCTCGCCGGTCCAGCAGATGATGGTCTACGTCGGCTCGCCGGCGCCCGCGACGGCGGATGTGATGCTGGTGACCAACCACCACCCGCGCTCGACGCACCTCGACGCGCTGGGGCACACGGTCCGCGACGGGCGGGTGTATCCGGGGCGGCCCGTGGACGAGGCCGTGACACCGGCCGGCGCCCGGCACGGCTCCACAGCGGCCTACGCCGCCGGGATCGCCACCCGGGGAATCCTGCTCGACCTGGCGGCCGACGGTCCGCTGCCCAGTGGCCATGCGGTCACCTCGCGGGACTTGGAGGCGGCCGAGGAGCGCCAGGGCGTACGGCTGGAGTCCGGGGACGCCCTGGTGGTGCGCTGCGGATGGCCCATGACGCCCGTCCCCGGCCGGCCGATGCCGGGGATGAGCCTGGACGCCGTGCGCTGGATGCACCGGCGCGGCGCGGCACTCTACGCGGGCGACATCGGCGACGCGCACCCGGACCTGGACCCCGCCTGCCCCTCGCCGCTGCACGGGGTCGCCCTGCCGTTGATGGGCCTGCCCCTGATCGACGCCGCCGAGGTCGACGACCTCGCCGCCGTCTGCGCGGAGCTGGGCCGCTATGCTTTCCTGCTCACCGTGGCGCCGCCGCGTATCCACGGGCTGACCGGGGTGCCCGTCAACCCGCTCGCGATCTTCTGACGAGCCACCAGGAGGAACTGGCAGTGAGGGAGCAGTCGGCGCCCGCCGCCGGGGCCGGGAGCCGCGCGGTGCGGTTCGTACGGAACGGCGAGCCCTGATGCCTTCGGGCCCGGCCCTCGACGCCGAGACCATCCTGACGGCCACCGAGGACGTGCTGCGCCGCCATGGGCCGGCGAAGGCCACGGTGCTGGACGTGGCGCGGGCTCTGGGAGTCAGCCACGCCAGCGTCTACCGTCACTTCCCGTCCAAGGCGGCGCTGCGCGAAGCCGTCGCCCGGCGCTGGCTGGGCCGGGCGCGCGCTCCCCTCGCGGCGGTCGCGTCCGATACCCGGCAGGCCCCGGCCGAGCGGCTCCGCACCTGGTTGACCACGCTCTTCGCCGCCAAGCGGGCCCTGTTGTCCGAGGACCCGGAGCTCTTCGCCACCTACCGGGTCCTGACGGCCGAGCACAGCAGCGTGGCCGCCGACCATGTGGCCGACCTGATCGAGCACCTGCGGGTCATCATCGCCGACGGCGTCACCAGCGGCGACTTCGCCTCTCCCGACCCCACCGCGACAGCGCGCACCGTCTTCGACGCCACCGTGGCCTACCACCACCCCGCCCACGCCCCCCAATGGCAGACCCCGGGCGCCGAGACCGCCCTGGAGGCCATCTGCACCCTGCTCATCGACGGCCTGCGCCCGCGCTGATCCCGTGTGCGTTCACCGGCCCAAACGGGCCCCACACGGCGCGATGCCCGGACAGCTCCCCAGCTGTCCGGGCATTCGTGCCGTCCGCCGCACCCCCGTCCCCACGGGGTTGATGGCCGGGAAGTCCCCGGCCCGGGCCGCTCTCCCGGGCCCGGGGCGCCTCAGCGCCCCAGCAT
>NZ_BBOX01000023.1 GCF_001553455.1 Streptomyces hygroscopicus subsp. hygroscopicus | reverse complement strand
CCCGCCACGGACGACGCCTGTGTGACGACGGCTTCCCAGCCGCCGAAGGTGATGGTCAGGAGGATGGCCATCGGCAGCACCATCACCGCCGCGACCAGAGGGTGACGGGTGCCGGTCCGCGCGCCGCCGAACGCCTCGGCCGTCGCGTCGACGGCCATGGCCACCGACCGGCGACGACGCGCCCGGTTGACCGTACGTCCAGCCGTGTCCGCCATCGTCCCTCCTCCGTCACATCTGGGGCGGCGAGCGTCTGACCTCGGGGGACGAGTGCTGCGCCCGCCGCTTGACCACAACATTAGGCGCGCGCCCCGGGGCCCGGCGTCATGCCTTCGTACCGATTGCGACGCCTCCCGGAGGATGACCCCGGGAGGCACCGACTACTCCCCTGGGTGGAGATGTGCCGTCATGTCCTGGGGTCTTCCCGGAGGGGGCGCGGGAGGTGATCCTTCCGCACCTTCTCCGCAGTACCGGAAGGCATCTTCCGGGACCCCGTGGCGGGCGCTACTCGGCCTCCCCCTCCTCGCCCCGCGGCACCGGCTGCTCCACCAGCGCCAGGACCCGGTTGGCCATGAAGCGGGCCGTCCGCACCACGGACCCATTACGGGTGACTTCGCTCACTTCCACCACTCCCCGCCGGACCGCCGTTTCGACCCTCCGGCCCGCCCTGGTGGCCACCACTTCATAGGTCCGCGTCGTGTCGCCCGCGTCCACGACTATCTCCACACGATCACCCTTCACGGTCTCAATCCCCCTTCTGAGACGGCCCCTTGAGATCACGCACGCACCGGGCCGAGCGCGGATTGCCACGATTCCGGCCCACTTCTCCAGGATCCCAGGCACCACTGACAATCCATCGACCGACGCATGCGCGGCCTCTGAGCGAGCGGGGCCGTCAATCCGTAAGCTGTGCACGTCAGGCGGACAGCGACGGATTACGACAGCGGACCGACGGCAGATCAGCGGCAAACGGCAAGCAGACGGCAGCGGATGGGGCTCCCCACCAGGGGTTAAGGGAAGGGGCCTCCCCAACCGGAGGTAGGGGACGGACATGGCGATGATGCGGCTCCGGCGCGAGGACCCGCGTGTCGTCGGTTCCTTCCGGCTGCACCGGCGGCTCGGCGCGGGCGGTATGGGGGTGGTCTACCTCGGCTCCGACCGGCGCGGCCAGCGGGTGGCCCTGAAGGTGATCCGGCCGGATCTCGCCGAGGACCGGGAGTTCCGGTCGCGGTTCGCCCGCGAGGTCTCCGCCGCGCGGCGGATCCGCGGGGGCTGTACGGCCCGGCTGGTGGCCGCCGATCTGGAGGCCGACCGCCCCTGGTTCGCCACCCAGTACGTACCGGGCCCCTCCCTCCACGACAAGGTGAACGAGGAGGGCCCGCTGCCCGCCGCGCACGTGGCGTCGATCGGGTCGGCGCTGGCGGAGGGGCTGTTGGCGGTCCACGAGGCGGGGGTCGTCCACCGGGACCTCAAGCCCTCCAACATCCTGCTCTCCCCCAAGGGTCCGCGCATCATCGACTTCGGCATCGCGTGGGCGACCGGGGCCAGCACCCTCACCCACGTCGGCACGGCGGTCGGCTCGCCCGGCTTCCTCGCGCCCGAGCAGGTGCGGGGCGCGGCGGTGACCCCGGCGACCGACGTCTTCGCGCTGGGCGCGACGCTCGCGTACGCCTGCACGGCGGACTCGCCGTTCGGGCACGGGAGTTCCGAGGTGATGCTGTACCGGGTGGTGCACGAGGAGCCGCAGCTGCTGGGGGTGCCGGACGCGCTCGCACCGCTGCTCCACGCCTGTCTGGCGAAGGACCCGGAGGACCGGCCGAGCACCCTGCAACTGTCGCTGCGGCTGAAGGAGATCGCGGCCCGCGAGGCGCACGGCCACGGGCCCGGCGCCGCGGGCTACGGCGGAGCGCAGGGCCGCCCCCCGGGGCGGCGCCCCGAGTCGCACGCCGACCAGAACACGGA
>NZ_BBOX01000022.1 GCF_001553455.1 Streptomyces hygroscopicus subsp. hygroscopicus | reverse complement strand
TCGCGGTGATGGTGTCGCTGGCGGCGGTGTGGGAGTCGTATGGGGTGCGGCCGTCGGCTGTGGTGGGGCATTCGCGGGGTGAGATCGCGGCGGCGTGTGTGGCCGGTGCGCTGTCGTTGGCGGATGCTGCTGGGTTGGTGGTGGCGCGGGGCCGGTTGCTGGTGGGTGCGCGGGGTGCGGGGGCGATGGTTTCGGTGGCGTTGTCGGCGCAGCGGGTGCGGGAGCGGCTGTCGGGCGGGTTGGAGATCGCGGCGGAGAACGGGCCCGCGTCGGTCGTGGTCGCGGGAGACCCGGCCGAGGTGGCCGCGTTTGCCGAGGCGTGTGAGCGGGACGGTATCCGTGTCCGGCAGGTCAGTGACGCGTTCGCTTTCCACACCAGCCAAATGGACGCCACCGGTGAGGAGTTGGCGGCGGCGGTCGCTGGGTTGTCTCCGCGTGCGTCGGAGGTGCCGCTGTATTCGACGGTGACCGGTGAGCTGCTGGACACCGCCACGATGGACGCCGACTACTGGCGGCGGAACCTTCGGGAGCCGGTGCGTTTCGAGGCCGCTGTTCGGGCGTTGCTGGATGCGGGGCACGGGCTGTTCATCGAGGTCAGCCCGCATCCGGTACTGACCGGCGCGGTGCAGCAGACCGCCGAGGAACACGGCACCCATGCCGTGGCTTTGGGCACGCTGCGCCGGGATCAGGACGATCAGGAGCGGTTGCTGACGAGTCTGGCGCAGGCTTACGTACACGGCGCGGACGTTGACTGGTCCGTGTGGTTCGAGGGCCTCGCGGCCCGTCACGTGGAGTTGCCCACGTATGCCTTCCAGCGTCGGCGGTACTGGCTGGAGTCCTCCACACAGACCGCGGATGTTGTGTCCGCCGGTCTGGGCGCGGCCGGGCACCCTCTGCTGGGTGCGGCGGTCAGCGTGGCCGAGGCGGACGCCGCGGTCGTCCTCACCGGGCGGTTGTCGCTGCACACGCACGCGTGGCTGGCGGACCACACCATCGGTGGGTCGGTTCTGCTGCCGGGCACGGCCTTCGTGGAACTGGCGCTGCGCGCCGGTGACGAGGTCGGCTGCGACGCGGTGGAGGAGCTGACGCTGTACGCCCCGTTGGTGTTCCCGGCGGCCGGGGCGGTCCAGGTGCAGGTGGTGGTCGGTGATGTCGTGGACGGGCGGCGGCCCGTCGGTGTCCACTCCCGGGTCGAGGACGAGCAGTCGCCCGCCGAGTGGGTGCAGCACGCCGCCGGGACCCTGGTCGCCGGTGACCGTACCGACCCCGGCTTCGAGCTGACGCAATGGCCGCCCGCGGGCGCCGAGGCGGTGCCGGTCGACGACTTCTACGCGAGGCTGGCCGAGGCCGGATACGGCTACGGACCGGTGTTCCAGGGGCTGCGGGCCGTGTGGCGGCGCGGGGACCACGTCTTCGCCGAGGTCGCGCTGGCGTCCGACGCGGCGGCGCAGGCGGGGCGGTTCGGCATCCACCCCGCCCTGCTCGACGCGGCCCTCCAGGCCATGGCCCTTCAGGCGTTTTCCAGCGGTGAGATCATCCTGCCGTTCGCCTGGTCCGGGGTGCGGCTGCACGCCGTCGGCGGCTCCGCGCTGCGGGTCCGGCTGACGCGTACCGCGGCCGACGCGGTGGCCGTGGCCATCGCCGACACGGCGGGCGTGCCCGTCATCTCGGTCGACACCCTCACCATGCGCGAGGTCACGCCGGAGCAGCTGGCCACGGCCTCCCGCGGTGACGACGGGATGCTGGGGGTGGAGTGGGTGCCCGTGGCCCACTCGGCGGTCCAGCCGGCGCGGCTGGTGGAGTGGGCCGAGGGCGTTGCCTTTCCCGAGGACACCGACGGCGCGCGAGCGGTGGTCGTGGACTGCCGGACGGCCACGGAGGTGTCGGCCGGTGCGGACACACCGCGGGCGGTCTCCGCCGAGGTGCGCCGGGTGCTGGCGGCCGTACAGGAGTGGCTGGCCCGGCCGGAGACGGCGGGCTGCCCGCTGGTGGTGGTCACGCGCGGCGCGGTGAGCACCGCGCCCGGCGAGGACGTGGCCGACCTGGCGGGCGCCGCTGTGTGGGGTCTGGTGCGCTCCGCGCAGAGCGAGCACCCCGGGCGGCTGTTCCTGGTCGATGCGGACGACCACGAGTACGTGCCCTCGGTGGTGGCCGCCGCGCTGGCGGCCGGGGAGCCCCAACTGGCCGTACGGCACGGCCAGGTACGGGCGGCCCGGCTGACCCGGGTGCGCGCCGCCGGGGAGGACGAGCGGCTGCCGGTGTGGTCGGCGGATGGCACGGTGCTGGTCACCGGTGGTACGGGGACGCTGGGCGGGCTGGTGGCGCGGCATCTGGTGCGGCGGTGGGGGGTGCGGCGTCTGCTGCTGCTCAGCCGCCGTGGCGCGGATGCGCCCGGCGCGGGGCTGCTGGCCGAGGAGCTGGCGGGGCTCGGCGCTCATGTCGATGTGGTGGCGTGTGACGTGTCGGACCGGCGGGCGCTGGCGGAGGTGCTGGACGGGGTCTCGTTGTCGGCGGTGGTGCACACGGCCGGTGTGGTGCGGGACGCCACGGTCACCTCGATGACGGGTGAGCAGGTCGGTGAGGTGCTGCGGGCGAAGGCGGACGCGGCGTGGCATCTGCACGAGCTGACGCGGGAGATGGACCTGTCGGCGTTCGTGCTGTTCTCCTCGGCCGCCGGCGTCCTGGGCAGCCCGGGGCAGGGCAACTACGCGGCGGCGAACGCGTTCTTGGACGCGCTCGCGGTGACGCGCCGGGCCCAGGGACTTCCGGCGGTGTCGCTGGGATGGGGTCTGTGGGCCCCGGCCAGTGACATGACCGGGGAGCTGACCGAGGCGGACCGGCAGCGCATGGCCCGTGCCGGGGTGAAGGCGATGAGCGCCGAGGAGGGGCTGGCCCTCTTCGACACCGCGACGGCGGGTTCGGCGGCCACCGTACTGCCGATGCGCCTGGACCTGGCCGCCCTCCAGCGTCAGGGGCCGGAGCTTCCCCCGCTGGTGCGCGGTCTGGTGCGGCCTGCGCGGCGGGTGGCCGCGAGCGGCGCGGGCTCCTCCGACCTGGTGCGGCGGCTGGCGGGTCGCACCGAACCCGAGCGCGAGCGGCTGCTGGTGGACCTCGTCCGGTCCGAGGCGGCGGCGGCCCTCGGCCATGCCGGTGTCGAGGCGGTGGGTGCCGAGCGGGCCTTCAACGAGCTGGGCTTCGACTCGCTGACGGCGGTGGAACTGCGCAACCGGCTCGGCGCGGTCACCGGCCTGCGGCTGCCCGCCACGCTGGTCTTCGACTACCCCCGTCCGGCGGCGGTGGCGCGGTATCTGCTCGGCGAGCTGGTGGGCGCCGCCGACGCGGCCGGAGCCCAGCCGGCCGTGGCCGCCGTGGCGGACGAGCCGATCGCGATCGTGGGCATGGCGTGCCGGTACCCGGGCGGCGTCGGGAATCCGGACCAGCTGTGGCAGCTGGTCGCGGGCGGCCGGGACGTCGTCTCGGAGTTCCCCGTGGACCGCGGGTGGGACCTGGCGAACCTCTTTCACCCGGACCCCGACCGTACGGGTACGTCCTACAGCCGGCACGGTGGCTTCCTGCACGACGCGGCGGATTTCGACGCGGGCTTCTTCGGGGTGAGCCCCCGCGAGGCGACGGCGATGGACCCCCAGCAGCGCCTGCTGCTGGAGACGGCCTGGGAGGCGATCGAGAGCGCGGGCGTCGACCCGGCGTCGCTGCGCGGCACCCGCACGGGGGTGTTCGCCGGTGTGATGTACAGCGATTACGCCGCGCGGCTGCGACAGGTGCCGGAGGGCTTCGAGGGCCTGCTGTCCACGGGGAACGCGGGCAGTGTGGCGTCCGGCCGGGTGGCGTACACCTTCGGGTTCGAGGGCCCGGCGGTGACGGTGGACACGGCGTGCTCGTCGTCCCTGGTGGCCCTGCACTTGGCCGCACAGGCGCTGCGCAACGGCGAGTGCTCCCTCGCCCTGGCCGGCGGTGTGGCGCTGATGGCCACTCCGACGACGTTCGTGGAGTTCTCCCGGCAGCGCGGCCTGGCGCCCGACGGCCGGTGCAAGTCCTTCTCCGACGCGGCCGACGGCGTCGGCTGGTCGGAGGGGGCCGGGCTGCTGGTCGTGGAACGGCTCTCCGACGCGCGGCGCAACGGCCACCCCGTGCTCGCGGTGGTGCGCGGCAGCGCGGTCAACCAGGACGGCGCGTCCAATGGTCTGACGGCGCCGAACGGCCCGTCGCAGCAGCGGGTGATCCGGCAGGCGCTGGCCGGCGCCCGGCTCGATCCGTCCGAGTTGGACGTGGTCGAGGGCCATGGCACGGGCACCAGGCTGGGCGACCCGATCGAGGCGCAGGCGCTGCTGGCGACGTACGGTCAGGGGCGTCCGGAGGACCGGCCGTTGTGGCTGGGCTCGATCAAGTCCAACCTGGGGCACACCCAGGCCGCGGCCGGTGTCGCCGGTGTGATCAAGATGATCATGGCGATGCGTCATGGTGTCATCCCCCGGTCGCTGCACGCGGGGGAGCCGTCCCGGCACATCGACTGGTCCGCGGGCGCGGTCCGGCTGCTCGCCGAGGACCAGCCGTGGCCGGAGGTGGACCGGCCGCGCCGGGCGGCGGTGTCGTCGTTCGGCATCAGCGGCACCAACGCGCACGTCATCCTCGAACAGCCGCCGGCCGGGGGGCCGTCCCCCGACGCGCCGCTCCTGGACGAGCTGCCGCCGGCCGAGGCGGTGGACGAAGCGCGGACGGAGGAGGGGCCCGCGGACGGTGCGGACGTGCCGGTGCCGTGGACGCTGTCGGCGCGTTCCGCCGAGGCGCTCGCGGAACAGGCGCGGCGGCTGGCCGAGGCGGTGACCGGCGACGGCGCTCCGCGCCCGGTGGACGTGGGGTACTCCCTGGCCGCGGGCCGGTCGCTGTTCGAGCACCGGTCGGTCGTCCTCGGCCGTGACCGCGAGGAGCTGGTGTCCGGCCTCGGCGCCGTCGCGGAAGGCCGCTCCGCCGCGGGTGTGGTGCAGGGCGGGCCGGCCACGGGGCACGAGCCGGTGTTCGTCTTCTCGGGCGAGGGCTCGCAGTGGCTCGGGATGGCCCGCGGGCTGCTGGAGAGCTCGCCGGTGTTCGCGGCGCGGATGGCCGAGTGCGCCGCGGCGCTCGCGCCGTACACCGGGTGGTCGCTGCTCGCGGTCGTCCGCGGGGAGGAGGGCGCGCCGTCGGCGGAGCGCGTGGACGTCGGCCAGCCGGTGCTGTTCGCGGTGATGGTGTCGCTGGCGGCGGTGTGGGAGTCCTACGGCGTGCGCCCGGCCGCCGTCGTGGGGCACTCCCGCGGTGAGATCGCCGCCGCGTGTGTGGCCGGCGGGCTGTCGCTGCCGGACGCCGCGGCGCTGACCACGGCACGGGCGCGGCTGCTGTACCAGGCAGGCGTGGCCGGCCAGGGCGGCATGGCGGCGGTCGAACTGCCCGAGGAACGGGTCCGCGCCCGGCTCACCGGGAACCTCGAGATAGCGGCGGTCAACGGTCCCGAGTCGGTCGTGGTCGCCGGGGAGGCCGGGGAACTGGCGGAGTTCGTGGCCGCGTGCGCCGGGGACGGCGTCCGTACCCGCCAGGTCAGTGCCGAGTACGCGTACCACTCCGCGCAGATGGAGGCCATCGGCGAGGCGTTCACCACGGTGGCGGCCTCGCTGACGGCGCGGTCGGCGACGGTGCCGTTCTACTCCACGGTCACCGGCGGGCCGCTCGACACCGTGGCGTGCGACGCCGACTACTGGTACCGCAACCTGCGCGACACCGTACGGTTCGAGGACGCCGTACGGGCCCTGGTGGCCGCCGGGCACCGGACGTTCATCGAGGTGAGCCCGCACCCGGTGCTGACCGCCGCGGTGCAGCGGACGGCCGAGGAGATGTCCGTCGCGGTGGCGGCCTTCGGGACGCTGCGGCGCGGCGACGACGACCGGACGCGGCTGTTGACGAGCCTGGCCGAGGCCCACACCCACGGTGTGGCCGTCACCTGGGCCGAGGCGTTCACGGGCAGCGGCGCCCGGCGGGTGCCGCTGCCCACGTACGCCTTCCAGCGCCGCCGGTACTGGCTGGACGCCACGGACGGCGCGGCGGACGTCGCGTCGGCGGGCCTGGAGACCGCTGGGCATCCGCTGCTCGGCGCGGCCGTCGCCCTCGCCGGCGCGGACGGCGCCGTGGTGCTGACCGGGCGGCTGTCCCTGCGGACCCACCCGTGGCTGGCCGACCACGCGATCGGCGGTTCGGCACTGCTGCCCGGCACCGCCTTCCTCGAACTGGCCCTGTGCGCGGGCGAGGAAGCCGGCTGCGAGGTGCTGGCGGAACTGACCCTGCACGCGCCGCTGGCGCTCCCGGAGACCGGCGCGGTGCAGCTGCAACTGGTGGTCGGCGCCGCCGACGACGGCCGCCGGACGGTGCGGGCGTACGCACGGCCCGAGCGCGCCGGCCGGTCCATGGCGTCCGGGGAACAGCCGGACGACGGGTGGACGCTGCACGCCAGCGGCGTGCTCACCACGGAAGGCGCCGACGTCGAGACCGGCTTCGACCTGGCGCAGTGGCCTCCGGCCGGGGCCGAGCCGGTGCTCGCCGAGGACGCCGCGGAGGAGGTGTACGAGCGGCTGGCAGGGCATGGCTACGCGTACGGGCCCGCCTTCCGCGGCCTGCGGGCCGTCTGGCGGCAGGGCCGCGACCTGTACGCCGAGGTCGCCCTGGACCCCGGGACCGCGGAGCAGGCGGGCCGGTTCGGTGTCCATCCCGCCCTGCTGGACGCCTCGCTGCACGTGCTCACCGTGAATGCCCTGGAACAGGCCGACGCGGGCAGCGGGCAGGCGCTCTTGCCGTTCGTCTGGTCCGGGGTCCGGCTGCACGCGGTCGGTGCGTCGGCGCTGCGGGTGCGGGTGACACCGGAAGGGCCGGAGGCGGCGCGTATCCAGCTCGCCGATGCCGACGGTGTGCCCGTGGCCTCGGTGCGGTCGCTGCTGTTCCGCCCGGTGTCCCTGGAGCGGCTGGCCGCCGCCGGGCGGAGCGGCGACGACAAGCTCTTCACGGTGCGGTGGGAGCCGGTCGCCGGCGCCGCCGTCCGGTCCGCGGAACACCCCGCGCCGCCGGTCGCCGACTGCCGGGCGCTGCCCGCGGCCCCCGCGGCGGCGGTCCGGCAGGTGCTGGAGGAGGTGCGGCGGTGGCTGGACGGGGCGGACCCGGCTGGGCCGCCGCTGGTGGTGGTCACCCGGGGCGCGGTGAGCGTCGGTCCGGAGGAGGTGGTCACGGATCTGGCGGGTGCGGCGGTGTGGGGTCTGGTGCGTTCGGCGCAGAGTGAGCATCCGGGCCGGTTTGTGCTGGTGGATGTGGATGAGGCGGCCGGTCCGGAGGTTCCGCTGTCTCTGGTGTCGGGTGAGGAGAGCCAGTTGGCGGTGCGGGGTGGCCGGGTGCTGGTGGCCCGGCTGGTGCGTGCCGTGCCTGTCGCCGGTGGGGATGAGCGGTTGCCGGTGTGGTCGGCGGATGGCACGGTGCTGGTCACCGGTGGTACGGGGACGTTGGGCGGGTTGGTGGCGCGGCATCTGGTGCGGCGGTGGGGTGTGCGGCGTCTGTTGCTGCTCAGCCGTCGTGGCGCGGATGCGCCCGGTGCGGGGCTGCTGGCCGAGGAGTTGGCGGGGCTCGGCGCTCATGTCGATGTGGTGGCGTGTGATGTGTCGGACCGGCGGGCGTTGGCGGAGGTGCTGGATGGGGTGTCGTTGTCGGCGGTGGTGCATACGGCCGGTGTGCTGCGGGATGCCACGATCGCTTCGATGTCGGGTGAGCAGGTCGATGAGGTGGTGCGGGCGAAGGCGGACGCGGCGTGGCATCTGCATGAGCTGACGCGGGAGATGGATCTGTCGGCGTTCGTGCTGTTCTCCTCGGCTGCTGGTGTGCTCGGCAGCCCGGGGCAGGGCAACTATGCGGCGGCGAACGCCTTTTTGGACGCGTTGGCCGCCTCGCGGCGGGCCCAGGGTCTTCCGGGTGTGTCGCTGGCGTGGGGTCTGTGGGCCCCGGCCAGTGGGATGACCGGGGAACTGACCGAGGCGGACCGTCGGCGCATGGCCCGCGCGGGTTTCAAGGCGATGAGCCCCGAGGAGGGGCTGGCCCTCTTCGACACCGCGCTGGAACTCGACACGCCGGCCGTCCTGGCCGTCTCGTTCGACCTGGCCGCGGTGCGCGGGCGGGCGGGCGCCGGACCGGTGCCGCCCCTGTTGCGCCGCCTGGTGCGACCCGCCCGCCGGGCGGCCGCCGCGCTGCCCGCGCGGGAGGAAGCCGACCGGACGCGGCGGCGGCTCGCCGGGCTCCCGGCGGCCGAGCGCGAAGCGGCCCTGGTCACGGTGGTACGGGACCAGGTGGCCGTGGTGCTCGGACACGCGTCGTCCGAGGAGGTCCCCGCCGAGACCTCGATCCTGGAACTCGGTCTGGACTCGCTGACCGCCGTGGAGCTGCGCAACCGGCTGACGGCGGCCACGGGCACCGAACTGAGCCCGACGGCCGTCTTCGACCACCCCACACCGCTCGGCCTCGCCCGCTTCCTGGCCGACGGTCTCGCCGCCCCCGCGCCGGGAGGCGCGGGAACCGCGGCCGCCGCATCCGGGGGCGGCCAGGCGGCGGCTCCGCTCACCGCGCTGTTCCGGCAGGCGTGCGACGCCGGGCAGCCCACCGTGGCGCTGGCCCTGGCCCGGGAGTTCGCCCGGCTGCGCCCGGCGTTCGACGCCACCGGTACGGACCGGTCGGCCGGCCCCGGTACGGGGAGCGCCGCCGGTCAGGGGACCGATCCCGCGGTCGGCCGCGGGGCGGTGCGGGTGCCGGCGCCGGTGCGGATCGCCCGCGGCGGTTCCGGCCCCGGCCCGGTGGTCGTATGCGTCCCGTCGATCGTCGCGCTGGGCGGCGTCCAGCAGTATCTGCGGCTCGCCACCTCCTTCGAGCCCGCGCAGGACGTCCGGGTCCTGGCCAACCCCGGCTTCGCCGAGGATGAGGCGCTGCCCGCCACCATGGAGGCGGCGGTGCGGCACCACCTCCTGTCGCTCGAACAGGACACCCCCGACCGCCCCCTGGTCCTCGTCGGCCATTCCACAGGCGGTCTGCTGGCCCAGGCCGTCGCCGCCGGTCTGGAACGCGCGGGCCGGCGGGTCACGGGCGTCGCCATGCTGGACACCTACCTGCCGGGCGACGCGGGGAGCACGGCGGTGAGCGACGGCGTGCTGGGCGCGGTGTTCGCGGGGATGGCCCGGCGGGAGAGCGACATCCTCGGGTTCACCGACGCGCGGCTGTCCGCCATGGGCCGGTACCTGGAGCTGCTCGGGACGTGGGAGGCGCCGCGGATCTCCGTCCCCACCCTGCTCGTACGGGCCGCCGAACCGCTCGACGGCGCCCCGCCCGAGCTGACCGGGCCTGACGACTGGCAGAGGTCCTGGCCGCAGCCGTACACCGTGACGCAGACACCGGGCGACCACTTCACCTTGCTGGAGGAGCATGCCGACAAGACGGCGCAGGTCGTCCTCGAATGGCTGACCGGACTGGTGTGACGGTCTGACCAGCGGATACGCAGCGAAACGGACCGGCCGCGCGGAGAGTCATCCCGCGCGGCCGGTCCGTTTCCGCGGAGAGGCCCGGTCAGGTGTGGCTGCCCGTAGCGCTTCGGCACGGCTTCACCGGCCGTGCGATCGGTTCAGGCCGTGGGTGGTGCTGACGGTGAGCATCAGCCGGAGTGGACCGGACTCACCGGGTTTCGGCGCGGGCTGCGCCGGGGGCTGGTCGGGACGGCCGGGATCCGCGCGGCCCTGTGCAGCGCGGGGCCCGGACAGGCCGGACCCCGCACAAGAGGGTGCTCGCGATCCTTCCGTACCTCGTGCCTACGGCTTGTCGAGCACCGTCCCCGTCAGCACCGGCTTGCCGGGCAGCGGCTCGCCGTCGTCGTCGGTCAGTGCCAGGCGCATCGACTCGGCCGGCTCGGCCACGTGGTCCCGCACGGTCGGTACGGCGAAGTCCACGCTGGTGCTCCCGGGCGGGATGTTCAGCCACACCCACAGGTTCGCGTCGGACAGCGGCCGCTCGGGGTCGGGCGCGTCACCGGACCACTCCTCGAGCCACTGCGGGTCCACGTCCTTGGTGGACAGCTCGGCGCCCTCGGTGACCGGAAGTACCCGCACCGGCTGCCAGATGTCCACCGCCGTGGGCGCGTCCAGGGACAACCGCCAGGTCAGCGTCTCTCCCTCGGTCACCCGGTCCGCGACCGGAGAGAGGGTGATCACCGGCGCGGGGTCGTCGTTCTCGACGGTGAGCCCGCCCCGGTGCTTGCCGACGACGGCGTTGTGGACGGCCTTCACGGCGATGTCGTGGGCTACGTCGTCACCGTAGACCGTGTCGCCGTTCACCTCGACCGGCACGTCGATCGCGTCGCTGCCGGGCCGTACGGTCACGAGCCGGTTCTCGGACCGGCCGCCGTCCGGGGCGAGGACGTACACGCGGACCTGCCCGCTGCCGTGCCCGGAGATCTCGACCGGAATCCGGTAGGTGCGGGTGCCCGAGTCGCCCTCCTTGACGACCGTGCGGCCCACGTCGACGCGCGGCAGCGCGGCGGCCTTCACCGGCAACGTGCCGGGCGCCCAGCCCCAGGCGTCCATCAGCCAGGCCCGCCCGGACCGCGAACGGGGCGTCAGCTCAAGGGAGGTGACATGCCTCAGATCGAGCCCGGCCCGGGTCGCGGCCGACAGCGGGACCCGCAGCTCCTGAGCCCAGTAGGAGGCGGTGTTCGCGGAGCCCGGGAGCCCGTCCACCCGGACCGAGCCCAGTGTCGCCCGACGGTGGGAGGAGTCGGTGACGGACACGTCGAACTTCGTGCCGGTCGTGTTCGGCGGTACGAAGACCCGGAGCGCGAGCTTCTGGGAGTCGCGGAGGGAGAGCGGCTTGGCCGGAGTGATATGCGCCGGGCTGCCCGGCGCGGACCACTTCAGGGCCACCGCGCCGCGGCCGGTCTCCGGTTCCGTCTCCCACCACGCGAAGTGCGGTGACGATCCGGGGGCCTCCGGGTTCAGACAGGCCACGGCCGGGTCGGGGTCGACCGCCGAACACAGCCGGGCGCCGGTCACCTTTGCCCCGCCGTCCGGCAGGAAACCACCGCTGCGGCGGCCACCGACCGCGTGGGTCAGCACCCGGGCCGGGTCCGCGGACGGGGCCCGCTTGCCGGACCCGTCGAGCAGCGGACGCACCCGGTCGTCCCCGACGAGGAAGAGCCGGGCCGCGGCGGCGATGTAGGTGGCGCCCGCCTTGTGCTGCTGGGCGGCGGTCAGCCGGGTCGCGGCACCCGGCGCGCACACCGGATCCGGCTGCTCCGGGTCGGTCCCGAAGTCGTCCGTGGCCGGTGCGGCGGCCTCGCCCGGGGTCCACTCGCTGTTGAAGTAGTTGTGGTTGGCGCCGACTATGTAGACCGCGCTGTGCAGTGCCGTACCCCGGCTGATCCCGCGCGTCCCGTCGACGAAGTTCTCGCCCTGCAGGTCCGACACGTCGCCGTCACAGCCCGGCAGCAGCGTCACGGACGGCACGTCGGCGACGGGATTCTGGCCGAAGATCGTCGGTCCGATGAGCACCGTCCCGCGCACCTTCCAGCGCACCGGACCCCGGTAGCCGTCCTCGGCGGCCGGCGGCGGGTAGAGGCTGTCCATGGCGGCCCGGTTGACGCCCTCGCCACCGCGCGAGTGGCCGACGAGCAGGACACGGGAGAGGTCGGCCTTCGCCGCCTTGCGTACGACGGCCGGGGCGGAGGAGCGATGGGCGGCCCAGTCGGCCCAGTGGGCGAGGTGCTGCCGTACCAGCGAGGAACGCGCCTGCGCGCCGGCGTCCTCGGCCTGCCAGTCCTGGGCGTTGATGCCGTTCGCTGAGATCGACACCGTCACATAGCCCTGTGAGGCCAGCAGTCGCTGGTCGCGCAGATAGCCCAGGTGGCTCGGGATCGGCTTGGAACCGTCCGCACAGGGCCAGTCGCCGGTCACGCCGTCCTCGGAGCCCGGTTTGTAGCAGGTTTCGTGGCGGCCGTGCAGGAACAGCGCGAGCGGCCGGCTGCCGGTGGCCCCCTTCGGCGCCACCACCTCGGCGGTCATCTCCACCGGGGTGTCGAACCCGGGCAGCCGCACCGGGGCGAGGTCGTACTCCCCGGTGACCGTGCGGTACGAGCCGGGTTTGCCCGGATCGACGCCGTTCGCCGGCGCCTGCGCGGGCATCCGTGCCGCGTGCGAGCCGGACCTGGGCGTGTCGTCGGCCGCCGCGTCCAGCCGGCGCCCCGCGGCCGTCACGCGCAGGGCCGTCAGCCGCTCGGGCCGCGTCGTGCCGAGTACCAGCCGGAAGGTCCGCCCGTCCTTCGCCGGTTTCGGCACTCCGAGCAGCCGGTCCCCGGTACGGAACTCGACCCGCGCATCCCCCATGGGCACGGCCTTCGGCGCGCGCCAGACCAGCTCACGCGCCCCACCCTCCCCGTCGATCCGCCACCCCGGCGGAAGTGGGCTGTCGGCCGTCGCGCTCAACTGGCCAGATCTGCTTGGCTGTTCGGCCTGTGCCAGTCCGGGTGAGCCCGCCAGGGCCGCCAGCACCGCCAAGGCGGTCACACCTATTCGCCGGGCACGGATCAATGATCCTCTCCTCAAAACCCCATGCGCAGACGTCCCGTCCGTCCCGGGCGCCTCTCGCGTCACCTAGGACGGGGGAGAGGCGTCCGTGGGTTGTCCGTGAGGAGATGCCGAGAGCGGGCGAGCGACGCGATCAAGCCACTGCCACTGATCGCTCTCCGATACGCCGTCGGGCGGCATGCTCGTTGCCACGTCTTCGCGTACCAATCGGATCACCAGGTGGGAGGTGGTTTCACCCGCCCCAGCGGGCACGTGGGTGGAAGCGGTGTGGTGACCGCGATCCCGGCTGTCGGCACAGGCAGCCGGGTCTGACCGGTGCTTGGCGCCACTTCCAGCGCCCAGACGACGGTGCCAGGTCAGCGGCGTGCCCGGGGTGTGTCCGGAGGCGTGCCCGGGGGGTGATCAGCCGGTGACGACGCACGGCGGGCGGTAGCCCGCGGGCGAGAGCGGAGAGGCGCAGGGGAGGAGCATGCCTGGCTCGCGCGGTCGCACCGGTCGCCGGGTGCGGTGGAGCACCCGGCGACCGTCGGGGGTCAGCGGGGTGCGGACGCCACGGGGTCAGCGGCGTCCATCACGTCGCCCAGGTCGACGAACTTGAAGTTGGTCGCCGTGCGGGTGCCGCCCTCGCCATCGGGGACCTCGGGGGTCTCGTGGCCGTCTTGGACGACCAGCATGCCGTTCGGGTAGCGGCTGCCCAGTGGGGCGTTCAGGACGGCGGCGCCGTCGCACTCCTCCGACCCGTCGAGCGTCGCGGAGGCCGCGCCGACGCGGAAGCCGCCCTCGTACTCGTTGTCCTCGCTCACCTCACGGTCGTACAGGGCGAAGGTGCTGTCGCCCTGGCTGGAGGCGAAGAGGTAGCCGTCGCCGTCGGGCTCCTGGAAGAGGGTCAGGCCCTCGACGTCCGCGGTCAGCCGCTTGCCGCCGAAACCGGGGTCGGCGCCGGGCGTGCACTCCTCGGTGGTCTTGTCGTAGACGCCGGGGACGCCGTACTCGCGGACCTTCTCCACCAGGACCGGCTTGTCGGTCAGGTCGGCGCGCAGCCGCCAGATGCCGACGTCCTCCTGGCCTGCGTAGAGGGTGCCGGTGGCGGGGTCCACCACCATGCCCTCGACCTGGGGGAGTTCACCGGGCTCGGTACAGGGGGACCAGGTGGTGCCGTCGGGCAGACGGAACGAGGCCGGAAGGTCGAGGGTGCGGACCTCGCGGTAGTCGACGGTGCCTCGCGCGGTCGGGGTCAGTTCGACGAGGGCGAGCCGGGTCCGCTTCCGCTGGCTGACCAGGGCGTAGGAGCGGCCGGTGGCCTTGTCCTGCCAGGTGGCGAGGCCGTACGCGGTGCGCTGGTCGTTGATCTCGGCCTGGTCGGCGGAGAAGACCGGGGCGGCGGCCGGGTCGGTGATGTCGGTCAGCGGAGCGCCCGGCTTGGACGGGTCGATGCGGTAGATCCGCAGCCGGTCGCTGCCCCGGTCGCTGACCACGGCCACGTCGGCCCGGCCGGTGGGGGTTTTCAGACCGGCGACGAGGTCGACGTTGTTGAACCGGCCCGGGGCGTCGTCCTCGGCCGGCGGACGTGGCGCGGGCAGCGACTGCACCAGGCGGGCGTCCAGTCCGTACACGCGCAGGCCGCCTTTCTTGGCGGTCGCGATGACCAGGCTGCGGTCGGGGTCGGCCGCGTTGCGCCAGATCGCGGGGTCGTCCGCGTCGGAGTGGCCGCCCGCCTCGTCGTCGTAGAGGGCGGGGGTCTCGCTGGTCGGGGTGACCGTGGGCAGGCCCTCGTCGTCGGCCCCGGCCGGGGCGGAGGTCAGGAGGGCGAGCAGGACCGCACTCAGGGCGAGCGCGGCGGCCGTACGCGGGGTGCAATGCGTTCTCACAAGCGCTTCCTTGGTCGGTGTCGAGGACATGCCGATCTTGCGTGGAGAACTTGGCCTGGAAGGGACCGGAACCTGTACGCGTGGTCGCGAAGGAGCCGGTCGCACACCAACTGCCGTTCAGATCCGTACAGTACGGCCGCCGCGGGGTGTGCACCAGAGCGCCGTCGGAGCCCGTGGACGCCCCGCTCCGGGCCTGGGGCGCACCGCCCCAGCGTCCGGGATGCGGCGCTCGTCGGCCACCACTGGGGCGCTGCCGACGGACGCCTGAGGATGCATCGCGGCGCCGTACATCCGCCCAGGACGTGCGGTGGCGGCCGGTGCGGCAGCGCCACCCTCCGGCGTAGCGGGGTGAAGTACCACGGCACGCCGGAACCGTCGTGTCCGGGACGGGGTGGGCATGAGTCCCGTCACATTTCCCGGTGTGCGGCGGCCATGGAGCCTGAACGAGCCTGCCACGGGGCAGGTACGTGGGGGAGGTGGCGGCCCCGCCCAGCAGCCGGCGCAGTCGGTAGCGAGTCGGCGCCCGGTGGCGTCCAGCCTCGTCGAGGGTCGGCACGTCCCGGGCCACCGCCAGGCTCCGCGGATCTCATGAGGAGTCCCGCCGGTCGAGCGAACTGACGGTGGCCCGTAGCGCCTCGGGCGCATCAGTACCCACGACAGATCGCCTACACAAGAGGATGGTGAACCAGTGAGCGGACCTGGCGAACGAGGAGTCCAGGCGGTCCTCTTCGACTTCGCGGGAACATTGTTCGACGACACGGGGGTGTTCACGGCGGCACGGCTGGTGGCGAAGGCGAGTAACCGCGGCGTCAGGCTTGACGAGCAGGCCGCGGCGACGCTGATCCGACGCACCGTGGCGTACGTGGACGCGCCGGAGCGCAGCGTGGCGAAGGAGGGATGCGATCTGTCGCCCGACGCGCACCGGCGGATCTGGACCGGGCTGATCGCCGACGCCGGGCCGTTCGAGCCACCGTTGGTGGAGGCGCTCTATGACTGCCTGACCGACAACGACGCCTGGCTCCCGTACCCCGACGCGCTTCCGGTGCTCGAGGCGCTCGGTGCCGCAGGCGTGCGCACGGGCGTGCTGAGCAACATCGGCTGGGATATCCGACCGGTCTTCCAGCGCACCGGTGTACTGGATCAGCTCGACGCGGTGGTGCTGTCGTGCGAGGTCGGGTTGGCCAAGCCCGACCCTGCCGTCTTCGGCGTCGCCTGCGAGCGGCTGGGTCTTCCGGCCGGGCGGGTGCTGTTCGTTGGCGACGATCCCGTCAAGGACGGCGCGGCGGCGCGCGCCGGGTTGCCGGTGTACCTGTTGCCGAGCGAGCGTGACGTGCGCGTGCCCCGGGGGCTGACGGGAGTCCTGCGACTCGCCGGTGTGGAGAGCGGTCGCGCGGCGGCCGCGTAGTCGGACGCCCCGGCGCCGTGGTGTCACAACGCCGGAGCACTCGCGTGCGGCGCTCTCCGCTTCTGCCCGGCACCTGCCACCCGCTCCATGCCGTCATCGGCCGGCCACTCCGGGCCCACTGGTGACGTGGTACCGGTGTCCGGCGCGCTGGACATGGCGCCGGGCACCGGTCAGTCCCGGCCGGCCGCCCTTGCCGGAGGGGACGGTCGCCTCACCGGGCGAGCTTCCCCGTCACGGGAAGGGTGACCAGCCCCGGCGCTCGTTGTTTCCGCCCGCATGTGATGCCGTGGACCGCTGCGACGGTCATGCGTGGGAAGGCCGTCGGCGGACTGCTCGCCGCGCACCCCACAGGGGTTCCCCGACCGCTTCCTCCATGGGGGATGCCCGGCTCGGCAGCCTGATCGGACGACTGACTCCGGTCACCGCCGGGGGTGGCGTACGGTCCATGACAGCTCGTGCGCGGCCCTGCGCCGGGCGGCGGTGGTGCGCTCGTAGGGCAGTGCGCCGTCCGGCATGCGCACGACCTCCACGTACAGGCCGAAGGGGGCGCGGGTGTACACCCATCGGTCGCCGGTGAGCGGCCCCTGATCGATCGTCTCCGGCCCGCCGAGCACGGTGCAGCCGTGTTCGGCCAGGTAGGCGGCGGCCACGTCCACGTCGCGGACGTGCAGGGCGAGATGGCTGCCGCCGACGTCGCTGTTGCGCGGAGGGCGTGGGTCGCCGGCCGACGTCCCCTCGTAGCAGGCCAGTTCGATGGTGTCGGTCGGGCCCATGCCCAGCACGGCCCGCCGCAGGGCACCGCCCGGTGGCACGCCGAGCGCCGCCGCCACGTCCGCGGGAAGGACGCTCTGCTCGTTCCGGTACAGCAGTTCGGCGCCCAGGACGTCCACGAAGAACCGCTCGGCCGCGTCGAGGTCCGTGACGGTCCTGGCGAAGTGGTCGACGCCGAGCGCGCCGGGCAGGCCGCGCCGGCTCGCCGTGCCGTCGTCCCGGTTGCGCCACGGCCCCGGCGGGCGGCGGCGTGGTGTGCCGCCCTCCACCTCGTACGGCAACACCTCCGGTACGGACCGCAGTTCCAGGGGTGCGTCGAACGGCGAGGACAGTCTCACCCAGCGCGTGCCCGCGTCGGGCTGCCCGTCGGGGACCCGGCGGACCGGGCCGAGTGGGCTCACCCCCGCTCGACGGGTGAGTTCGGCGGCGGCCCGTGCCACGTCCGTCACGTGCAGCGCGAGGTGCACGTGTCCCGCGTCGTGCGGAGCCCGTGGCGTGGCGGTGCGATCCGGCGACTGGTAGGCGAACAGTTCGAGGTTGGTGTCGGGTCCCAGGCGGACGAGGGCGATCTCGGCGCTGGCTCGCGGGTGTACGTCGAGGTGTACGCGCATCCAGTCGTCGGCGTGCGCCAGCGGCGGGAGCCGGTAGACGAGTTCGCCACCGAGTGCCGTTTCGGCGAAGTCGATCGCGGCGTCCAGGTCGGACACGGTGAACGCCAGGTGGTCGACTCGTTGGGCGCCGGGCACCCCACGCGGCGCCGGTCCTTGGCCGTCGCCACACGAGGACAGGCCGGCCGCGGCGGAAGCGGGCGCGCACGAGCGGTCGGGGGGAAGCACGGGGCTGCCTCCTCAGGCTGGGTGATGGGTCGATCACTGCGAGGGGTCCGTGGGGCCGCGGGGCGTGCGACAGGTGGCGGGCGCCCTCGGGAACCCCACGGACCCGGTGGGGGAGCGCGAGGCCGGGGGCGCCGGCCGGCTGGCGGCGTGCCAGGCGGTTGTCCGGGGGCCCGCTCGGGTACCGCCCTGCGGCCCGGGGCCCGGGGACCACCAGCGGGTCGGGAGCGCCGGCCGGGCGGGCGAGGACCGGCGTCCCCTCGTGGCGCGGGACCCGGTCGGATCCGCCGAGGGACGGCAGGGGCGGCCCGCGCACCGTCCGGAGCGCGCTCGTGACGGCTACCACGTTGGCCACCAGGGCCGAACGTGGTCCGCTGGCCGCGATCCTCCGCCCGGCCCGCGCCCAGCGCGCACCGGGCGGAGGAACGCGGCCACCCGACGGGCGCCGGGTCTTCCGGGCCAGGGACAGGGCCGGCCCGTGGCACCGTCAGGCTCCGGCACGCCGGCCGCCCGGTGCTCCGCCGCGAGCTCTGCCCTGCCGCAGGCGGCGGCCGGCGCCGTGGGCGTCGTTCGCCGGGCCGCCTGGCGCCGCGGGCGGCCGGCCCCCGGGCGAAGTCCCCGGGCCGCTCACGTCGGGCCGTTTCCACCGGACATCTCCGGCGAGCGTGCCGGACCTCGGCGGTGTCCCGGAGGCGACCGCGCCGGCTCCCCGGCCGACGCCGGTCCGTGGCCGGCGTGCCGCCGACGGAGCCGCTGCCGAGGATCGGCGTGGTCACGCAGGCGCCTTGAGGGCCCGGGGAGCACCGAGGCGTGCCGCCGCCAACTGGCCGATGCCGATGAGGCAGTGGTCGTCGTCGTCCTCGCCGAGCGCGAGCATGGCGCGTGTCGCGTACTCGTCCAGGCCGAAGCAGCCGATCCGCACCAGTTCGTCGCCGAGCAGCGTAAGGAAGGTGTCGCCCAGGGCAAGGGCGAAGCCCCCGACGAACAGGTAGCGGCGCACGCCGATCGCGGTGAACAGCAGGCTCACCGCGGACGCGAGGGGCCGCAGCGAGCGGCGCAGCGCCTCCCGCGCGAAGGTGTCGCCCGCTCGGGCCGCCGCCGCGAACGCCTCGTTGGTGATGGCGTCGGGCACGCCGCCCGAGGGCCCGGCCAGCGCCGAGCGGGCGAAGGCACCGGTGTCGGCCGCCGCCGCCGCCCGCACCGCGAACAGCGCGCCGCGTCCGGACGCGATCGCCCCGAGGTGGCCGCGCCCTCCGCACTCGCACGGCGCGGCGTCCTCGGCCGGGTCGACGAGCCAGTGGCCGATCTCCCCGCCGTACCCGCGCTCGTCGCAGACGATCTCGCCATGGCGGAACACCTTGTTCCCGATGCCCGAGCTCACGGTGATCAGGCAGAACGGCTCGGACTCGGCCGAGGCGTAGCGCCAGGCCGCCGCGGTCACGTCGTTGGCCACGACCACGGGCAGGCCCAGCTGCCCTGCCAGCACATCGGCGACGGGCAGCCGCGCGGCGGGGCCGCCCCACAGCGTCGGGCCGGCGAGGACGACTCCGTCGGATGTCATCGGCCCGGCGAAGGACACCGCCACGGCCCGAGCGGGTGGTTGGCCTGGACGGGCGACGTCGGCCGCGATCTCCCGCGTGAGCTGCTCCATGACCCGGTCCTGGAGCTCCTGCGGGTCGCGTGTGCCGTACCGGCCGAGCCCGTCGGTGGGCACTCGCCGCACGTCATGCACCTGGGAGGTGCCCGCCCTGATCCGGCCCACGCGTAGGGTCGTGCCACCGAGGTCGGCCACCACGAGGTCACATGGCGCGGGTACGAGTGCCGTCATGGCGCGACCTCTTCCCGCGCCGCCTCGCACTGCTGGACAGAGCCGTCCTCCAGCACGATGGCCGACGTCAGGCGTGCCCCGTCGGGCACCTGGGCACCTGGCAGCACGACGCAGTCGGCCACGTGTGCGCCGGCACCGATGCGCGCGCCCGGGTACACCACACTGTTCACGATCTCGCCCTCGTTCACCACGTCGGCCGCCACGATGCTGGCGTGCCCGCCGGGCCCGTCCAGGACGAGGCGCCGCGGCACCTCGGGGGCGACGGTCAGTGGCATGTCGCCCAACGCGAGCGTCGGCTCAGCCCGCAGCAGTCCGCGGTGGGCGCGGTGGTAGCGGTCCACGGTGCCGATGTCCTCCCAGTAGCCCTTGACTTCATACCCACGGATGAGTTCGCCGCCGGTCAGCATGGCGGGGATGACGTCCCTGCTGATGTCGTGCTGCCAGTCGGTGCCGCGCAGGTGCTCCAGGTAGCGCCGCAGTGTCGCCGCGTCGAAGACGCAGAAAGCGGCGAACACCAGGTCGCTCGTGGGGTGGTGCGGCTTTTCCTCGAAGACTGTGAGCAGGCCGTTCCGGTCGAACTCGACCATGCCGAACAGGTGCACGTAGCGCCGTTCGATGCGCTGGTACGAGATGGTCAGCGCGGCCCGTGACGCGCGGTGCTCGCGGATCATGCGGCCGTAATCGAAACGGTAGACGTGGTCCGCATGGAGCACGAGGATCTCCGAGGCCCCCGCGCCCCTCTCTCCGAAGACGTACTCGGCCTTGCTGAGCAGTGCGTCGGCCGTACCGCGCTCCACCGGCCAGGTACGCTCCGGCAGCTGCTCGGGCAGCTTGCCCGGTGAGTTCCGGTACACCGCGTCGTAGGGGCCGAAGTGCACCCGAAAGCCGTGATGACGTCCGTTCCACACCAGGTGCAGGTCGTCCATGAGGCGGCGCTCCTCGTACTGGGACAACAGCAGGACATCCCGCAGGCCCGACCGGCGGACGTTGGCGATGCTGAAGTCGATGAGGCGGGAGGTGCCGCCGAACGGCACCAGTGGCTTGAGCCTGCCGCGTCCCAGCGGCCCCATGCGCCGGCCCTCACCACCCGCCAGCAGGACGGCACGCACTCCATCCATGCCCTCAGACCCCCATGTCCACGGGACCGCGCACCTTCGGCTGCCGCGTCGCCCGCTCACGCTCGCCGAGGGCGAACAGCGCGGCCTCGACCTCGTGCTGGGTGACGTCGTCCACGAACACGGCGTCGCCGATCCCCCGGGGAAGAGGCAGGTGCTGCCGGCCGTCCCGATGCTTGACCGTGTCCGCGAGCGCCCCGCGCAGCAGTTCCGGTGTGCACACCGGGTGGAGCACGGGCAGGCGGAGGACGCGCATGACATCCAGGACACGGTCGAGCTCGGCCGTGGTCAGGAGCCCCCGGTGGTGGGCGAGGACCGAGCTGAGCGCCATGTCGACGCAGACGGCCTCGCCGTGCAGCAACTCGGGCAGCGCCGTCATCTCAATGGTCGGTGAGAAGGAGTGCCCGAAATCGACCAGACGCTGCAGATGGTCCTCCCAGAGATTGGGCTGGAGTTCCTCCAGCATGCCCTGGACCGCCCGGCGGAGCACGGTGAGCGCCGTACCGCCGACCGCGTCCTCGCCCGGCTGCATCCGCTGCTCGACCAGGTCCGCGCCGTGCGTCGCCAGCAGATCGAACAGTTCGGCATCCTTGATCAGGGCAATCTTCAGGATTTCCGCCAGGCCGTTGCGTAAGTGCCGGGAATCGAGCGTGCTGAGAAAACCGGGGTCGATGAGCGTCAGCGACGAGGGGTGATAGGCGCCGAGCCGGTTCTTGTGCTCGCGGAAGTTGACGCCCGTCTTGGAGCCGATGCCCGCGTCGATCATCCCGATCAGGGTCGTGGGTATCCGGATGTACGGCGTGGCCCTGCGGTACAGGCTCGCCGCGAGCCCGACGATGTCCGTGAGCACCCCGCCACCCATGGCAACCACCGGCGCGTGGCGCCGCGGCACACCGAAGGCGTCCATCGCGTCCACGACCTCGAAGACGGTGGCCATGACCTTCACCGATTCGTGGGCGTCGATGACGCACAGGCGGAACTCCACGTCATGGCCCGCCAGGTAGGCGGTCAGCCGCTCACTGTAGAGGGAGGCCACCGTGGCGTCGATCACGACGAGCCGGCGTACCGGCGCTGCACCGGACGTCACGGCCCGGGCGAGCGCTGGGTTCGCCGGATCGAGCAGCCGTGGCTGCACCATGACGTCGTAGCTCACCTCCTTGAGCGCGCTCACCCGCCAGACTGCGCCGCCCTCCGTCGCCTCGTCGTGCACACGATCGGCCACACGATCGGCGCGGCGGGAAAGACTTTTGGTTCTGGTCACGGTCGTCGATCCTCTCGTGCTGTGAAGGGGAGGAGCGGTGGGCACGGGCGCCGCCGGAGCAGGCCATCACCCGCGGGCCGCGGCACGCGGTGTGCGGACGGCGGTCGCCCAGCCGCGCAACGGGGGAACTCGGCAGTCGTGGGGGCGAGTTGACGGTACGGAAGATGGGGTGGTGGCGCTCCGGGCAGAGGCGCGACCGGGCGGTGGTGGGCGTCCCGCAGCAGGTGACAGGGACCGGCACACTACTCCTGGCGTCGGATAGAGGTTCGGATGTGTGATCGCGGTGATGGGTGGGCGGTCCCCCACGGACGCGCCACCGCTGCCTGACCGGGCTTCCTGCGCGCCGCGTCCGCGCCAAGCGGTGAACTGCCGGTACGGCGGTTCCCGCTGCGGCTTCGGACCAGTCGGTGGTAAGTGATCAATACCTTACCGATACCTTATCGATCTAAAGGCCGCGCACATGACCTTGTCAAGAGACACGTGATCCCTTATGTCCATCTTGGTTTGAATTGCTCGATCGGTTATGCGTCGCCGAGCACCGCCATCTTCTGGCCGTTGTCGTGACATGTGACAGGGTGTCACCTGCGGCCTGACAGGCTGACTCACATGGGCGCGGGAAACGCCACCGGGCCGATTGAGCCAAGAAAGATCGCATCCTTGACAGCAAGTTGATCGCCGCTTGTAATAAGTGAAGATGTAAAGCGCATGAGTCACCCACGGCACACGTGGAGAAAGCATGCTCTTGTGGTACATGAAGCGCGCAGCTCTTGCCGCGCTGGTTGCGGGCGCGCAGCGACGACAATGGGACTGGGCACAGGGGCGGCTTCCGCAGCGCCAACCGCCTGGAGCGAACATTTCACCTTCGGCGACATTCCTCAGCGGCGGGGCCGGCGCGAGAGCGACGACGGAAGCCTCTGCTGCCGCTCGGGCGCCAACCTGGGCGCGCGTACCAGTCAGATTTTTCTCCACCCCTATGGTGCAGGCGTTGATCACGGGTCGGCAGGTGACAGTGTCTGCGGCCTTTTCCGGGGCCTGACGCAATGTGGTGGACGAGCGGTGCCACCGTGAGGACGTCGCCGAACCGGCGGTCGTGTCCACATGAGAGATGGGACCGCACCGGAACCCGTTGTGAGGAACTCGGGTCGGCGGGGCCGGTGAAAAAAGCGGCGGAGCCGCAAAGGGCCAGGTGCTGCCGCCGCAGGCCACGTGATCGCACTGAGCAGGTTGTCCCGGCCGCCGAAATCGAGCGGGTCTCGCTCGTCGACTCCTGTGCTGGAGCGTCGCGCGAATCGGCGTGAGGGAATCGAGGTCTCTTTCTTTTCTCCTACGCGCCGCTTCTGGCGGGAGAAGAATGAAGAAGCCACACCGGTCGGGCCTTTTCAAACTGTCGAAGACCCGGAGTTCACGGAAAGGGACGCCGGCATCACCGGGCCGTACCTGGACCCGTCCGGGTGCGCCGTCGTGCTGTCGGGTGATGAGCGAACCAGGCACGGGCACTGGAGCCGAACCCCACCGGTGCCGAACCGTCGCCGCAACCGTGCCGTACCCGCGACGGTGACACGACACCACGAACCTGCTCGGCGCGCTCACCGTCGGCACCGGCCGGGGAACCCGCGTGGCCGCGGACGCGCCGGCACGGAACGTCCGCATACCCGACCGGAACACGCCCCGCCCTGTCCGCCCGCCGCATCAGCTGGAGGAAGTACATGTCTGATCTTCGCCCGTCGCCCCTCGCGCCACCCGGGTCGACGGCGGGCGCCATGCCTGGCCGGGTCCTGGTCATCGGCTCCGGCTACCTCGCCGGGCACATCGCCGCCCGCCTCACCGGGCTCGGCGTCGAGACGGTGCTCAGCTCCCGGAGCGCCCCGGTCCTCCCCGAAAGCCGCGGTATGCGCTGGGCCCAGGTCGATGTCACCTCAAGGCCGCAGGTGGCCGCCCTGATGGAGGCCATCCAGCCCGACGCCGTTGTGGCCGTACACGGCCCGTCCGACATCACATGGTGCGAGGCACATCCCGAGGAGGCGTACGCCACCCACCACGGCGGCGCCCGCAACATCGCAGCCGCGCTGGACGGCCGGCCCGTACTGCTGGTGTCGACCGACAACGTCTTCCCCGGCGAGGCGGAGAGCCACGGCGAGTCAGCACAGACCTCCCCGGCCAACGCCTACGGCCGGGCCAAGCTCGCGGCCGAGCGGGAACTGCTCGCCACCTCCTCCGCCCTTGTCCTGCGGGTGAGCCTGGTCTACGGATGGGAGGACCACGGACCACGGCCCAACTTCCTTACCAGCGTCGCCCGTTCGCTGATGCGCGGGGAGCGGCTGCGGATCCCCGATGACCACTGGAACACGCCCGTTCTCGTGGCGGACGTGGCCGCGTGGACGGCGACGCTGATGAGTTCCGGCCGCACCGGGACGCTGCACCTCGGCGGGCCGCGCCGCATCGGCCGGGTCGACTGGGCCAGGCACATCGCCCGGCAGCTCGGAGCGGACCCCGCGCTCATCGTGCCGACACCGCGTGCCGGCACCGCCTACGCCTGTCGGCCGCGCAACGCCTGTCTGCACAGTGAGGTGGCCGCGCAGTTGCCCGAGCTCCGCCGCCACCGTCCGGTCGACGTCCTCGAAGCCACCCACGCCCTGACCTTCTGACGCCACCATCCGCCCCCCCTCCGAACCGCATGCGCACGTTCTGTCCATCCCGGCCGGCCCGCTTCCGGCCCCCGACCCGTGAATGGGGCACCCGTGACCGGATCTGAGATCTTCCTCGCCAGCAAGCGCGCGGCGATCACCTATGACACCGATCCCGCCACCGGCGAACCCCGTGCCTGGCTGGCCCCCGGCGGCACCGGGAACGTCGTCGCCGAACAGGCCGGTGTCCTCAACATCTCCTGGATAGCCAGCGCCGACTCCGAGGACGACCGCCGCGCCTCGGCGCGCAACCCCGACGGCGTGACCATGGAGCTGCACTCCGGCCGGGAGATCCTGGTCCGGCTCATCAGGCACGACCCCGATGTCTTCCGCAACGTGCAGAACTTCATGACCGCCAACCTGATGTGGGCGGCCAACAACTACGGCTGGGACCGCTGGACCCAGCCGTCGTTCGACTCCGACGCCCGCGCGGGCTGGGCGGACTTCGGCCGCTTCACGCAGGACTTCGCTGACGCCATCCTCCAGAGCTCGGCCCAGTCGCCGGACCCCGTCTACCTCGTCCATGACTACCAGCTGGTCGGGGTCCCCGCGCTGCTGCGCGAAAAGCGGCCGGACGCGCCGATCCTGGTCTTCGTGCACATCCCGTGGCCGTCGGCCGACTATTGGAGGGTGCTGCCCAAGGAGATCCGCACCAGCATCCTCCAGAGCATGTTACCGGCCACCACCATCGGCTTCTTCGCCGACCGCTGGTGCCGCAACTTCCTGGAATGCGTGGCCGATCTCCTGCCCGACGCCCGGATCGACCGCGAGGCGATGACCGTCGAGTGGCGCGGCCACCGCACCCGGCTGCGCACCATGCCGCTCGGCTACAGCCCGCTCACCCTCGACGGCCGCGACCCGCAACTGCCCGACGGGATCGAGGAGTGGGCGGACGGCCACCGGCTGGTGGTGCACAGCGGGCGCACCGACCCGATCAAGAACGCCGCACGCGCGGTGCGCGCCTTCGTCCTGGCCGCCCGGAACGGCGGACTCGAGGGAACCCGCATGCTGGTGCGGATGAATCCCAACCGACTGTACGTGCCGGCCAACGCCGACTACGTACGCCGGGTGGAGGCCGCCGTGGCGGAGGCCAACGCCGAGCTGGGCCCCGACACCGTGCGCATGGACAACGACAACGACGTGAACCACACCATCGCCTGCTTCCGCCGGGCCGACCTGCTCATCTTCAACTCGACCGTCGACGGCCAGAACCTCAGCACGTTCGAAGCGCCGCTGGTCAACGAACGCGACGCCGACGTCATCCTGTCGGAAACGTGCGGCGCGGCCGAGGTCCTGGGCGAGTACTGCCGCACCGTCAACCCCTTCGATCTCGTTGAACAGGCCGAGGCCATCTCCGCCGCGCTCACCGCCGGGCCGCGACAGCGGGCGGAGGACGCCGCACGCCGTCGTGACGCTGCCCGCCCCTGGACGCTCGAAGCCTGGGTGCAGGCCCAGCTGGACGGACTCGCCGCCGACCACGCGGCCCGCACGAGGGCCGCTGAGGGCCCCGACGCCGCGACGGCCATCTCGGCACGGGCAGACCTCTGACCGCCACGACCACGGAGCGCGCCATGACAACGACAAAACGCCTCCCCGCGCCGCAGGAGGCGGCGCAGTACCAGCTCGGCGACATCATGCTGGTAGGCGGTGAGGGCATCCGCGCCTGGGATGCCGAGGGACGTGAATTTCTCGACTGCGTCTCCGGCACCTTCAACCTGCTGCTCGGGCACAACCACCCCGAGGTGATGGCCGCCGTACGGGAACAGACCGAGCGGCTCGTCTTCGCCAGCTCCTCTTTCCAGACCGAACCCACCAACCGGGTCATCCAGGAACTGGCCGCCATCAGCCCGCCCAATCTCACGCGGGTCAACCTGCGCAGCTCCAGCGGCTCCACCGCCAATGAGGGCGCCATCAAGATGGCCCAGCTGCACACCGGCCGCCGCGACGTCATCGTGCCCTTCCGCGCCCACCTCGGCCAGAGCCTCGCGACGGCGAGCCTCAACGGCACCACCAAGATGCGCGCGCCATTCCCGTACCGCTACCCCGGCGGCCTTCACGTGCCGGGCCCCTACTGTTTCCGCTGCTTCTACCGTCAGACGCCCGAGACGTGCGGCATGCTCTGCGTCGACCGCATCGAGGACTTCATCACCTACGCCAGCTCCGGCAGCGTGGCCTGCGTAGTGATCGAGCCGATCAGCGGCGCCGGCGGCAACATCGTCCCGCCCGACGGCTACCTCCAGGAGCTGCGCCGGTTCTGCGACGAGCGCGAGATCGTGCTCGTCTTCGACGAGATCCAGACCGGGCTGGGCCGCACCGGACGCATGTTCGCCGCCGACCACTTCGGTGTTCAGCCGCATATGATGACCCTTGCCAAGGGGCTCACCGGCAGCGGCCTTCCGATGGCCGCCATCCTCACCGAGGAACGCATGGCCGACTGGGACCGCAGCCTGCACAGCTTCACCTACGGCAGCCACACCCTGTCGGCCGCCGCCGCCCTGGCCACCCTGGAAATCGTCCAGCGGCCCGGCTTCCTGGAGAACGTACGGGCCAGCGGCGACGTGCTCCTCGGCCGGCTGCGGGACCTCCAGAAGGACAACCCCGTGATCGGCGACGTCCGAGGGGTCGGCCTGATGATCGGGGTGGAGCTGGTGGAACCCGACGGCAGCCAGGCCACCGCCCGCGCCAACGCCTACCAGCGGTCGCTCCAAAGCCACGGCATCCTCACCCGGGTCTCCGAGCACGGAAACGGCAGCACCATCGAGCTGCGCCCGCCTCTCATCCTCACCCCTGCCGAAGCCCACACCATCGCCGACCGGTTCGGCGAGGCACTGGAGGCCATCGCATGAGAGTGATCCTGGAGGAGGGCGGGCCCCGCCTGCGCCGCTCGCCGCCGCCGCGCCCGCGCGAGGACCCCGCGGTACTCGTGGACATCGAACTGGCCGCGCTGTGCCGCTCCGACCTCAAGGAGGTGGCTGGTAGCCGCCACGGTCCCAGCCAGTTCGGGCACGAACTCGTCGGCATCATCCGCGAGTCCACTGTCCCCGCCCTCGCCGAGGGCACCCGCGTCGTCCTGGACCCGAACGTCGTGGTGGACCGGGGCACCGGGTTCGCCGACCACATGTGGGCGGCGGGTCCGGCTGACCTGCTGCGGCAGGCCCTGCAACCGGTGCCGCACGGTCCGGCCGCCCGTCGCCTGGTCTTCGCCGAGCCGATCGCCTGCGCCCAGCACTGTCTGGGCGCCGTCCAGCGCCAGGTCGGCGACCTGCGGGGGGTTCACGTCATGGTGCTCGGTGCCGGGACCGCCGGGCTTCTCATCGCGGCGCTCGCCGGACGAGCGGGCGCCCGGGTGTCGGTGCACAACCGGAGCCGCGCCCGGATGGATGAGGCCCGCAAGGCCGGCCTGCTCGACGTGCCCTGGCTGCTGTTCGGCGAACCGGCCGCGGGCAGGGCCGACGTGGTGGTGGTCGCCACCAGCTTCGTGCTGCCCGCCGGGCTGGACGAGGCGCTGCGTCTGGTCGCGCCCGGTGGTCTGGTGCTGCTGTACGGTGGCACCGCGCCAGGCGACCGGTACCCGGGGCTGGATTGCGACCTGGACCACGTGCGGCGCACCGGAACGGTCGCCGCCTGCACCTGGCGGGGCCACTCGCTTCGGGTGGCCGGCAGCTACGGCACGACCCCGCAGGATTTCGCTGCCGCGATCGGCGACCTCACCGACGTCGCGGCACCTCTGCGCGCCGAAGCCCTGGTGGCCGGCGAAGTGGACCTGCCGGGGCTGCTCGGACTGCTGCGGACCCCGGACGCACTCGGCCCCGGCAAGATCGTCGTCCATCCCGAACCCCCCCTGACGGGACGCCCATGACGGCGGCTGCCCACCGTGTTCGAGGTGAGCGACCGGCCCTGGGATGCGGCGAAAGACCGCTCCCACGTAGGCGACGGGCCGCACGTCGGCGCGCACTGCCAGGATGCCGCCCGGGTGGCGGCCGGCGGTACACCACGTCATCCGGACCGGTGGAAGCCGCGGTGCGCCGTCGATTCCCCCCGCCCGCGGAAGGCGGTCCCACCACCCGGCCAAGAAGCCCAAGGGCGGGCGAACTCCCTGTAGAACAACGGGTGTTCAACGGCCGGCCGCATCGGGTGACGAGCCGTCAAGAGACGTTCGGACATCACGGGTTCAGCTGTCCAGGCGCCACGATCAAGGGGTAGACTCACCACGCGCGGACCGGGGTCCCCGTGGCCAGAGCCGGAACCTGGCGGTGAGCGCCTCCGACGCCCTCCCGCATCCCCACGCCTGCCGCGACGGGGGCCGACAGACCCGGCCACCCTCCGCCCGGCGGGTATGCGCAAACCCGACGCCCATGCCCATCCAGTTGACGCAAAGGTGACTTCCATGCCCGGTGCGACGTCTGACGTGCCACTGCTCTCGATCGTCATCCCGACCTACAACCGAGCCGCGCTCCTCGACCGGACGTTGAGCACGCTGGCTCGCCAGACGGCGGCGCCCGAGACCTTCGAGGTCGTGGTGTCCGACGACGGCTCGAACGACACCACCCGCGACGTGGTGCGGTCCTATGAGGACCGGCTGCGCATGCGGTACGTCTTCCAGGAAGACCTCGGATACCGGGTCGCCAGCGCGCGCAACGGTGGTGCGCGCCTGGCCTCCGCGCCACTGCTGGCCTTCCTCGACACCGGTGTCCTGGCCGGGCCGCAGTACGTCGAGGCGGTACTCGCCGCCCACGCCGCGCCGGCGCCCGCCCAGGTTGTCTTCGGCTACAGCTACGGCTACGACCCGCAGAACCCCCGTCCCGAACTCCACTCTCTCGTCGCCGACTTCCCCCCGGAGGAGGTCGTGAGGAGGGTCGCGGGCGCCTCCTGGTTCGAGGACATGCGGCTGTCGGAGTTCGCCGCGGTCGACTTCGACCTCAGCCGAATGCACATGCCCTGGCTGTTCTTCTGGACGCTCAACGTGTCGATGCCGACAGCCGTCTTCCGGCGGGTCGGCGGGTTCGACGAGGACTTCACCGGATGGGGAGGGGAGGACATCGAACTCGGCTACCGGCTGCACCAGCATGGCATCCCCATGACGGTCTCGCGTGAGTGCTGGGGGATCGAGGCGCCGCACGAGCGCACCCAGGACGCGAACGTCTCCACCCTCCTGCGTAACTGTGATCTGTTCATCCGCAAGCACCCCTCCCTGCTCCCCGAGCTCTTCTGGGCCGTGACCAACAGGGGCATCTACGGCTCGGTCGAGACGGAGCGGCTTCGCTTCGAGGAATGGGCGAAGCGGGCTCGCGGGCACAAGGTCCTGGCCGAGATCGAGGCGGGGTTGGACACCCTGCCGCCGCTGGAGCGCACCCAGCGGGTGGCGGTGTTCGGAAGCGGCACGGAGTCCCTCCCCGCCGCGCCGCGGGAGAATGTCGAACTCTTCCTGTGCGATTTCGACGAGGGGGTGCTCGCACGACAGGAGGGCCGCGAGGGTGACGCGGTCTCGACGTGGCACCTGTCCGGGCTGCGTACCCCCTGGCCCGACCAGCACTTCGACCTCGTCATCATCACCTCGCGCATGGACGAACCCCGGCAGGCGTGGGGTGAGGGGATCACCAAGGAGGCACACCGGATCGCGGGCTCGGTCGTCGAGCCGTCCCCGCGCGGCGACTGACGGCCGCGTCCACGGCGGTCACCACATCCACCCCCACAGCCTGTGGCGCGCTGTCCACCCGCGGTGGCTGTGTGCCACCCTCGCCTCCCCCCGACCGCCCTGCTCCGACCACGCGGGCCGGTGGCGCAGCACGACACGATCGAGAAGGGTTCATCACCATGACCGAGCGCGTGTTATATCGCTCGCGTCGTCGGATCTCCGTCGTCTTCGCCGCCCACGGGGCGGCCGTGGGGGCGTTCGCCACCCGCATCCCCTGGCTGCAGCAGCACCTCGGCCTCAGCGACAGCACTCTCGGCCTGGCACTCCTCGCCCCGGCTCTCGGCTCGTTCGGGGCGGTGCCCTTCACCAGCCGCCTGGTTCACCGCTTCGGTAACCCCCGTGCCCTGACCTGCCTGCTCCCGCTGTGGTGTGCCTCGCTCATCCTGCCGGCACTCGCGCCGAACCTGCCCGCCCTGTGGGTGGCCCTGGGACTGTTCGGCGCGGCCTCCGGCATGATGGACGTCCTGATGAACGCGCAGGGGGTACAGGTCGAGCAGCGCCTGAACCAACCCCTCATCGCCGGCCTGCATGGCATATGGGCTGTGGGAGGGCTGGTCTCCTCGGGCTGCGGCGCACTCGCCGCCAGCGCCGGCATGGACGCCCGCTTGCACTTCGCCGTCGCCGCCGCGGTCCTGGCGGGCATCGGGCTGCTGGCCACCAGGCGGCACCTGCTGGAGTCGGACCCGACCGAGGCCCGGCAGCCACCGCCTCGCTTCGCGCTCCCCCCGCTGTCCACCCTCCCCATCGGCATCCTCGGTTTCTGCGCCGTGTTCGCCGAGGGCGCCAGCGGAAACTGGAGCGCGGTGTACCTGAGCTCGACCGCGCACGCGTCCGAGGGGGTCGCCGCGCTCAGCTACACCGGGCTCAGCTTCACCCTGGCGCTGGCCAGGCTCTCCAGCGGCTTCGTCGTCAGCCGCCTCGGACCGGTCCGCACGGTGCGGCTGAGCGGCGGCATCGCGGCGCTTGGCGGCACGCTGGTCGTGCTGGCCCGTACCCCACCCGTCGCCATCGCCGGATTCGCCCTGATCGGCACCGGCGTCGCCGTTGTACTGCCCCTCTCCCTCAGCGCTGCCGGCCGGCACGGAGGAGATCCCAGCCGGCACATCGCGGGCGTCGCCACCTTCACCTACACCTCATCCCTCCTGGCTCCCTCCGTGACGGGCGCCGTCGCTGATGCCACCTCCCTGCCGGCGGCCTTCGCACTGGTCACCGCGTTCGCGGCGGGCCCGCTGTTCCTCGCGGGCACGCTCGCGGGGCCGGACCGGCCGCCCAAGGGGGGAGAGGACGCGCCGCAGCGGGTGGACCTCTTCTCCTGACCCAGGGCGACTTCGCCGTGTGATGCGCTGACCGGGCGCGATCCGTTCGACCAGGGCAAGCGGGGCGACCCACCTCCAGGGCAAGAGCGGCGACCCATCTCCAGGGCAAGAGGGGCGACCCACCTCACGTCCTGTCCGACGCCCAGGGCTTGCCCCTCGCCCTCGGCGTCCTTGGCGTGCACGTTCACGCCAGTCAGGCACGTTCGCCGCTGGTCGTGGGCGTTCCCGCGATCCGGTCCCGGCGCGGATCGCGACGACGCAGGCCCGGCAGCCGGCTCATGCCGGTTCTCTCCCCTACGCGCGCCCCGGGTGGCCCTCTGCCGGGGACCGGGGACCGTGATGGGCCCATCCTCACGGAAGGTGGAGACCGGACGGGCCGCGCCGTACCGCGTGAGGATGGGAAGGAGAGGCCGGTTGCCCGGCTATCGCGAACAGCTCGCGGTGAGCCGTGGCCGGCAGGAGGTCATCGCTGCGTGCTCCTGAGAGCGAGCGGATGCCGCTGGGCCGGGCTCTGGAGGGAGAGGGCGGCGTCAACGATGCCGATGTGGGAGTAGGCCTGCGGGTAGTTTCCGACCTGTCGCTGCTGGTGCGGGTCCCACTCTTCGGCCAGCAGACCGACGTCGTTACGCAGGGCGAGCAGCCGCTCGAACAGGTCACGCGCCTCGTCGGCACGGCCGATCATCGCCAGATCGTCGACCAGCCAGAACGCGCAGACGAGGAACGCCCCCTCATGCCCGTCCAGACCGTCGCTGCCGGCGCTGTCCCCGTCGGTCGGGTAGCGCCGGAGGAACCCATCGGGGGTGGAGAGTTCCCGCTGGATCGCCTCGATGGTGCCGATGACGCGCTCGTCGTCGGCCGGCAGGAAGCCGATCTGGGGGATCAGCAGCAGAGCGGCATCCAGCTCCTGGCTGCCGTAGGACTGGGTGAAGGTGTTGCGTTCGGGGTCGTAACCGTTCTCGCACACGTCCTGGTGGATCGTGTCACGCAGGACCTTCCAGCGATCCACGGGGCCGTCCGCGTGGCCGCCTTCGATCAGCTTGATGGCGCAGTCGACCGCGACCCAGGCCATCACCTTGGAGTGCACGAAGTGCCGGTCGGGGCCGCGGACTTCCCAGATGCCCTTGTCGGGCTCGTGCCAGTGGGCTTCGACGGACTGGACGAGCTTGAACAGCAGGGTGTTGCTGGTCTCGTCGCGCTCCAGGCCGAGGTGTGCCGCCAGCAGTAAGGCCTCGATCACCTCGCCGTACACGTCGAGTTGGCGCTGGTTGGCGGCGTCGTTGCCGATGCGCACCGGGGTCGAGTTCTCGTAGCCGGCCAGCCAGGGCAGCGTGGTCTCGGGTATCTCCCGTTCCCCGGCGATTCCGTACATGATCTGGAGGTTCTCGGGGTCACCGGCGACCGCGCGCAGGAGCCAGTCCCGCCAGGCACGGGCTTCGTCGCGGTAGCCCGCCCGCAGAAGGCACGACATGGTGATGGCGGCGTCCCTGAGCCAGACGTAGCGGTAGTCCCAGTTGCGGACGCCACCGAGATCCTCGGGCAGCGAGGTGGTCGCCGCGGCGACGATCCCTCCGGTCAGCGGGTTCGTCAGGGCCTTCAGTGTGATCAGGGAGCGGATCACGGCGTCGCGGTAGGGGCCGTGGTAAGTGCAGTGGGAGGCCCAGTCCGCCCAGAACTTCTCCGTGTCCTCCTGTATCTGGGAGACCTGATCGGTGTCGAGGCTGTCGGGCGGGCCGACGTACGACGGCTGCCAGCTCAAGGTGAACGCCGTGCGCTCGCCCTCGGCGAGCGTGACGCGGGAGTGGGTGGTGAGCGCTTCGCTGTGCGTCTCCGCTTCGGTGTCCAGCCACACCGCGTGGGGGCCCGCTACCGCGCGGACCCGGCCGTCGTCGGTCCTCTGGACCCAGGGCACGACCCTGCCGTAGTTGAACCGCAGGCGCAGGGTCGACACGGCGGTGACGGTGCCGCGGACGGCTTCGACGACCCGGATCAGACGGGGAGCCCCGCCCTCACGCGGCGGCATGAAGTCGGTGACGCGCAGGGTACCGGTCGGGGTGTCCCACTCCGATTCCAGCAGCAGCGATTCGCCGCGGTAGGAGCGGCGGTCGGCCGTTGGGCTCAGGCCGCTGGACTCCGCCGGGCCGACGCTCCAGGAGCCGTTGTTCTCGGTGCCGAGGAGCGCGGCGAAAACAGCCTGGGAGTCGAGCCTGGGCAGGCACAACCAGTCGATCGTCCCGTCGCGGCCGACCAGCGCGGCTGTCTCCAAGTCACCGATCAGTGCGTAGTCCTCGATATGCCCAGCCATGAATGTCCGTCCTTCTGGGGTGACCCAGCGTCGGGCCACCGTGGTGTGCTAGTTCCTGGATTGGCCCCCGCGCGACGGGGCGGCCACAGATGTCGATCAGCGCGGCGACGCCGGGCCACTGGCCGGCTGTCGGGACAGCACCCGGCGCAGCCGGGAGTGCTGCTCGCCGTACGTGGCGAGTACCGTCCCGAAAAGGATCTCGGCATTGGCCAGTTGAGTCAACGCGATCCCGCCGATGGAACTGAAGGTGTCCAGGTCCTTCAGTGCGCCCTGCGCCGCCGCGTGGCCCGGCACGGCCCAGATTCCCGGCTCCTCGAGGGGAACCGCCGGGCCCAGCGACCGCGGCACCGCGTGGGGTGCGGGTCGTCGAGGACCGGCGATGCGGCCGGCATGGGCATGGCGTTTCTCCTCTTCAGGCGATCGTAGGGGGAGGCGGTAGCCGATCAAGGCGATGAGCCCGGAGTTGCCGGCGTGCGGGTCCCGGGTGCCGATCTTCATCAGAGTAACCGAGTTCGAGAGCCTCGCAAGGGCGGTTGGCGCCGGATCCGGATGCCTGGTCGAAGGTGACGGCGGGGACCGCGACGACGGGCGGAATCCGGCGGCGCCCGAAGGCCGAAGCCGGCGAACCGGGCGGCCGGGCCGCGGTTGTCGGCCATGGCAATGGCGCCGATGCGCGCCGCGTGCCACCGGCTCCCGCCTGAACCGCGAGGCGGTCCCGGCCCGGGGAACCGAACACGTGCACGGCGAGATCGTCGTCCAGCGTGTCCGCCTCCTGCCGCCACTGGACTCGGCCGGTCCGACGGTCCACTATGTTGATGGAGGGCTGGAGCACATCCTGCTCAACGAGCCCGAGAAATCCGCCAGATGGTCTCCGACCCGTGGCGGGAGCGTCCGGCCCTCGGCATCCTGTCAAGGGGCCTCGGACCAGGGATGCCGGCTGCCGACGACCTCGACATCCGGCCCCACAGGCCGGTGATGCACCGTGGCTTCTCACCCGTCAGCCATTGTGTATGCCCGGCGGATCGAGGCGATCCACCGCCGGATGGCCGGCTCGTGGGGCCCCGGTCCGGCAACTGTCGGTCAGGGACGGGCATCCTCGCCCCCGCGGGAACACCGTCCGGGCCGACCGGCCGGACGGCATGGTCACCCGGGACGGGCATGCTCGGTGAAGTCCTTGATCAGACCCATGTAGTCGGCCAGGAACGTGTCCGCCCACCGCGGCCCGAACCGGGAGGCGTCCGTGCGCAGTTCCACCAGAATGCGCTCTTTCTCGTCCCGCACGAGCAACCGCACTGCTCCCCGAGGTACCTCATTGCGCGGAAAGCGGATCATCGTCACCCGGAGACCCTCCTCGGCGGAGGACCAGCCGACTCCGGCTTCCGGGCCGTCGAAGGTGACGTACTCCGGCACCGCCCCCTGATCCGCCTGGTGGCGCGCTCCGCAGCGGTCGGCGCCGACGCCTTCTCCCGAAGCACACCGGGTTCCGTATGACGCCTGGCAACCATGTGATGGCGGCCCCGGAAGGAATCTGCCGGGGCCGCCATCACGGGCGGCACCCGGCTGGACACGTCCGGGGCCGTCCACCGTCTCAGGCGATGGGCGCGGGCTCATGGGGCGGAGTCCAGCGCACGTGGACGGCCTGGTCGGGGGGCGTTGCCCGGAGCAGCGACAGGCGGGGGCGGATGGCGTCGGTGCGCGAGGAGGGCGGCTTGCGGCGGCCCGCCCGGAACTGCACCGGCCAGATCGCTCCCGGCCCCTGGTAGCCCTGGTCGGCTGCCGCGTGCAGGGTCCAGTGCGGATCGTACAGGTGGGTGCGGCCCACCGCGCACAGGTCGGCGCGGCCTGCCAGCAGGATCGAGTTGACATCGTCGAAGGACGCGATGGCGCCGACGGCGATCACGGCGGTGTTGGTGGCCACCCCGACCTCCTGCCGAATGCGGTCGGCGAAGGGCGTCTGGTAGGAGCGGCCGAACGCCGGCCGTTCGGCCTTGGTGACCTGCCCGGAGGAGACATCAATGGCGTCCGCGCCGTGCGTGGCGAAGGCGCGGGCGATCTCGACGGCGTCGTGCTCGGTGGTGCCGTCCGGGACCCAATCGGTGGCGGAGATGCGCACGGCCATGGGGCGTTCGGCCGGCCAGGCGGCACGTACGGCGTCGAACACTTCCAGCGGGAACCGCAGCCGGTTCTCCAGGGAGCCGCCGTAGGAGTCGGTGCGCCGGTTGGCGACGGGCGACAGGAAGGACGACAGCAGGTAACCATGGGCGCAGTGCAGTTCGAGCAGGTCGAAGCCGGCCTCGGTGGCACGGAGGGCGGCGGCGGCGAAGTCGGCTGTGATCTTGTCCATGTCGGCACGGGTGACCTCGCGGGGCACGGCGGAGCCGGGCCCGTACGGCAGCGGCGACGGGCCGACGACCTCCCAGTTGCCCTCGGGCAGCGGATCGTCCATGCCCTCCCACATGAGCCGGGTGGAGCCCTTGCGGCCGGAGTGGCCGAGCTGGAGGCCGATGGCCGCGTCACTGCGCTCGTGTGCGAAGGAGACGATGCGCTTCCATGAGTCACGCTGCTCATCGGTCCACAGGCCCGGGCAGCCGGGGGTGATACGGCCCTCGGGAGAGACGCAGACCATCTCCGTCATCACCAGGCCGGCGCCGCCCAGGGCCTTGGACCCGAGGTGGACGAGATGGAAGTCGCCTGGGACGCCGTCGACGGCGGAGTACATGTCCATGGGGGACATCACGACCCGGTTGCGCAGCTCCAGCTGCCCCAGCCGGAAGGGCTGGAACATGGCCGGGGCCACCCGGTCGCAGCCCTGGGCGGCCGCGAAGGCGGCGTCGACGCGGGCGGCGAACTCCGGGTCGCGGGCGCGGAGGTTGTCGTGGGTGATGCGCCGGGAACGGGTCAGGAGGTTGAAGCAGAACTGCACGCGCTCCTGACCCGTGTACATGCCGATGTTCTCGAACCACTCCAAGGATGCCTGCGCGGCGCGTTGGGCGGATTCGACGACGGGCCTTCGCTCGCTCTCGTAGGCGCTCAGCCCGGACCGGACATCGGGGTTCTCGTGCAGGCAGGCGGCGAGGGCGAGGGCGTCCTCCATGGCCAGCTTGGTGCCCGAGCCGATGGAGAAGTGCGCGGTGTGGGCGGCGTCACCGAGCAGCACCAGGTTGCCGTGGTGCCAGCGTTCGTTGCGGACGGTGGTGAAGTTCAGCCACTTGGAGTTGTTGGCGAGCAGCTGGTGTCCTGCCAGTTCCGCGGCGAACAGGGAGCGCAGCCGGTCGACAGCCTGTTCGTCGGAGACGCCCGGGGGAAACCGGGTGTCCTGCGTGGTGTCGAAGCCGGCGCGTCGCCAGACCTCCTCATGCATCTCGACGATGAAGGTGGAGCCGCTGTCGGAGTAGGGGTAGCCGTGGACCTGCATCGTGCCCCACTCCGTCTCCTTGATCATGAACTGGAACGCTTCGAACACACGGTCCGTGCCCAGCCACATGTACTTGTTGGCGCGCCGGTCCAGGGCGGGGCGGAAGACGTCCGCGTGGCGTGCGCGGATGCCGGAGTTGACACCGTCGGCACCGACGACCAGGTCGTGGGCGGCGCGCAGCGCCTCGACATCCGGTGCGGTGGTCCGGAAACGGACCGTCACACCGAGTGCGCGGCAGCGCTCCTGGAGGAGGTGGAGCAGCTCCTTGCGGCCCATCGCGGCGAAGCCCTGGCCACCGACGGTGTGCCGCTCGCCGCGGTAGTGGATGTCGATATCGGTCCAGCGGGCGAAGCGGCGGGCCATGGCCTCGGAGAAGACGGTGTCGGCGTTCTCGATGCCGCCGAGGGTCTCGTCGGAGAACACGACGCCGAAGCCGAAGGTGTCATCCGGTGCGTTGCGCTCGAAGACGGTGATGTCGTGGGCCGGGTCGAGCTGCTTCATCAGCGTCGCGAAATAGAGGCCGCCGGGGCCGCCTCCCACAATCGCGATCTTCATGGGGTGTCCTCTACTGCTGGTCGGCGGGGGTGGCGGTGTGCTCGGCCTCGACGATGCCGCGGAGCGTGAAGCGCTGGACCTTGCCACTGGGGTTGCGGGGAAGCGATGCGCAAAAGCGCACATCGCGCGGGTACTTGTAGGGCGCGATGACCTGTTTGACGTGGTCCTGGATCTCCCGTGCCTTGGCGTCGTCGCCGCTGACGCCGTCCTTCAGGACGATGAAGGCGCACACGAGTGAACCGCGCTCGGGGTCGGGGCTCGGGACGACGGCGCACTCGCTCACGTCGGGGTGGGTTTCCACGGCGGCCTCGACCTCGGGGGCACCGATGTTGTAGCCGGAGGAGACGATCAAGCTGTCGTCGCGCGCCTCGAAGTGGAAGTAGCCCTCCTCGTCGCGGTGGAAGACATCGCCGGTGACGTTCCAGCCACGGACGACGTAGCCCTGCTGGCGGGTGTCGTCGAGGTACCGGCAGCCGGTCGGGCCGATGACACCGAGGCGTCCCGGCTCACCGGGACCGAGTTCCTCACCGCCGGGGCCGAGGATGGTGGCGCGGTAGCCGGGTACCGGCCTGCCGGTGGCGCCGGGCCGTATGTCGGGGCCGGCGGCGGAGAGGAAGATGTGCAGCATCTCGGTGGCGCCGATGCCGTCGATGACCCTGAGCCCGGCTTGCTCGTGCAGCTGCTCCCAGGTGCCGCGGGGAAGGTGTTCGCCCGCGGAGACCGCGACCCGCAGCCCCGCCAGTTTCCTCACCTGGCCCTCGCGGAGGATGGCGCGGTAGGCCGTGGGGGCCGTCGCGAGTGCGGTGACGCCGTGGCGCTCCACCACCTGCGCGAGCTGCGAGGGGGTGACGGACTCGGTCAGCAGCGCGCACGCGCCGGCCCGCAGCGGGAAGACGACAAGCATGCCCAGGCCGAAGGTGAAGGCGAGGGGGGCGGTACAGGCGATGATGTCGTCGGGGGCCAGCCGCAGGATGTGGCGTCCGAAGGTGTTGTCGATGGACAGCAGGTCCCGGTGGAAGTGCATGGTGATTTTCGGGGCGCCGGTGCTACCGGAGGTGGGCCCCAGGAGGGCCACGTCATCGGCAGCGGTGTCGACGTTGGTGAACACACCGGACTTGGCCGCCGCGCGGACGGTCAGGTCGTCGGGACCCGCGCCGCCGTACTCCATCACGTGCACAGACGATTCCGGGGCCGCACGGACGGTGTGCGTCTCCTCGGCGAAGCGGTGGTCGACCAGCATGAGGGAGGGGCGGGTCTTTTCGACGATGGGAACGATCTCGCGGGCGCGCAGGGCGGCCATGGTGGTCACCACGACGCAGCCGGCCTTGAGCACGCCCAGCCAGGCGGCCACCGTCCAGCAGGTGTTGGGTGAGCGCAGGAGCACCCGTTGCCCCGGAACCAGGCCCAGATCCTCGGTGAGTACCTGGGCGACCTGGTTGGCGTGGGTCAGGAGCCGGCCGTAGGTCCACGCCCCGCCGTCCGGTGTGCGAAGAGCGGGCCGGTCTGCTCCGAAGGCCGCGGCCGGGGCGTCGATGAGCGCGGTGGCGGCGTTGAGCCGTGGCGGGTACCGCAGTTCGGCAGTGGTGAATTCGATGACCGGCCACTGGTCGGCGGGTGGCAGGTGGTCACGGGTGAAGGTGTCCAGATGGGCTGAGGACGACCTGGGCGAAAGGGACAACGGGGGAGTCCTTTCGGGGTCCCGCCGGTGGGAGGCGGGTCAGGAGGCGCGGATCACGCCCTCCTGGGCGACGGTGGCCAGGTGCAGGTGGTCGCGGGTGAAGAAGCGGCCCGTGCCCAGGCCGCGGCCCGCCTCCGCGGCCACGGCTTCTTGGGCGTAGAGGAGCCAGTCGCCCATGGGCCCTGGCCGGTGGAACCACATCGCGTGGTCGAGGCTGGCGGTGACCAGGCCCGGCTTCGCCCAGGGCAGGTCGAGCACCCGCAGGACGGGTTCGAGGATCGTGTAGTCACAGACGTACGCCAGAGCGGCCTGGTCCCGCTGCGCGTCGCTCAGCCCCACGACGGGGCGGAGGCCGTCGAAGGGCCGTAGCCACACCGCCTGGTGCGGCACCCGCTTTCCCTCCACCGTGAGGTAGACGGGGCCGGGTACATGCCTCATGTCGAAGCCGCGGCCGCCCGACCAGTAGGACTTCGACCGCGCGGTCATGGTGCCACCGGTGCGTCCCGAGAGATACGCGGCGGAGCTGGGCAGCTCCTCGGGCTGAGGGGCCGGCGCGGTGAGCGCCGCGCGGAAGACGGCGCCGGGCTCGCCCGCGGCGAAGTTGGCCAGGCAGACGTAGAGCGGTTTCTCGTTCTGGTAACCGCGTACCTGCCGGGTGCTGTAACCGCGGCCGTCGCGCAGCAGCTCCACCTCGTAGCGCACGCTCGCGCCGATCTCGGCGGGGCGGAGGAAATAGCCGTGCATCGAGTGCAGGGTCTTGCCGTCCGTGACCGACCGCATCGCCGCGGCGGCGGCCTGGGCGACCAGGTCCCCGCCGTATGCCTTGGGCCAGGGACACGGCTGTGTCACCGCGGTGAAGGCCAGGTCGAAGTGTGCGGGCTCGGCCGGCGCCAGGGTCACCGAGTCGGTGAAGACCTCGGAGGTCGGGGCCGGGTGCGGGCTCATCGGTCCAGCCAGTCGCGCAGGTCGTCATCGGCGACATCGGGCAGGTTGACCACGATGTTCTCCGGTGTGCGCGTGGTCATCCACACCAGTGGGTCGGTGCGCGAGAGATTGCACTCGACGTGCGGCATGAAGGGCGGAACGAAGACCCAGTCGCCCTCCTCCATGTCGACGTAATCCGCGAACTCCTCGCCGAAGTAGATGCGCCCCCGGCCGGAGAGCACGTACCCACCGGTCTCCGCCTCACCGTGGTGGTGCGAGACCGAGCGGTAGCCGGGTTCGTTGCTGACCTTGCCGAACCACAGGCGGGTTGCCGGCGTGTGCTGGATGCTCACACCCGAGATGCGCACCGCACCGCCGGAGTCGGCGGTGCCGGCGTCCTCCAGGCCGCCGCGCGTGACGACCGGCGCGACGAGGCCACTGGGCAGCCGGTACATCGAGTTGTCGCCTTCGAGGCGGTACTTGCCGAGGTCAGGCTCCATGACCGAAGACTCCGTTCCAGCGGGCAGGGGACGCCCGCGGCAGAGGGGACCGGCGGGTTGAGGCGCTTTTCTTCCGGCCGTTTCAATTACGCCACGGGCGGTGGGTGTCAGGAAGGTGGCAGAAGGTGTGGAACTGGTCGAAACGGCACGTCGATCATCGCTGAGGCGCGTGCCGTATCAGGGTGGGCGGCCGTGGGTGCTATATCTCGGTTTTTTCACGAGCATCATTTATTGTCAATAAGCGGTGCCGGGTGGATCGGCGCCGACCAGACGGAACTGGAGATCGCATGCGCCCCGTAGCGGTGAACCCGGAAGCCCTCCCCGCCCCGAGCGGGTACTCGCACGGAACGCTGGTGGGCAATACCCTCCACTTGGGTGGCCAGACCGCCGTGGACGCCGGGATGAACATCGTCCCCGGCGGGATCGTGGAGCAGTTCCGCCAGGCGTTCGGCAATGTGCTGACCACGCTGCGCGCGGCGGGTGGTGAGCCGGTGGACCTGGTGAGCATCACCCTCTACCTCACCCACATCCCGGACTACCAGGCGCACGGCAAGGAGATCGGCAACGTCTGGCGCGAGCTCGCCGGCCCCGTCTACCCGGCCATGGCCGGGATCGGGTGCACCGCCCTGTGGCAGCCCGAAGCCATGATCGAGATCCTCGGCGTCGCCGTGATCCCCGAGGACCGTCTGGTCGTACCCCGGCGATAGACACGGCGTGCGGCCCTTGGCGCTCTCCGGCCTCGCGGGGACAGGGCAGGCGGACGGAGCGGCAGGTGGCGCGTAAGCTGCGCGTATGCAACGCCATGGACCGGGGGCGAGGAAGAGGAAATGACGACGGCACTTGAGTCGGCGGCTCCCTCCTCGAACGGGCGCGACCCCCGGCCCGGATCGCTGATCATGACCCTCTTCGGGCTGTATGCCCGGAGCAGGTCGAACTGGCTGTCCGTGTCCGCCCTGGTGCGGCTCATGGCCGACCTCGGAGTGGAGGGCGCGGCGGTGCGTTCCGCGGTTTCCCGTATGAAGCGCCGGGGCGTGCTGACCAGCGAACGCCACGCCGGCGCGGCGGGATACGCGCTGGCCGCCTCCACCCTGGAAACGCTGGCCGAGGGAGACGCCCGCATCTTCGAACGGACCCGGGCCGACACCGCGGACGGCTGGATCCTGGTCGTCTTCTCCGTCCCCGAGTCCGAGCGGGAGAAGCGCTACGAACTCCGTACGAGCCTCACCCGCCTGGGCTTTGGCACCGCGGCCCCGGGGATCTGGATCGCGCCGGGAAACCTCAAGGCCGAGACCGAACGGGCCCTCGACCGCCGCGGCCTGTCGGCATACGTCGACATCTTCACCGGTCACCACGTGGCCTTCGGAGACCTGCGCTCGAAGGTGCGGATCTGGTGGGACCTGGACGAACTCACCGAGCTGTACGCGAACTTCCTGCGGCACCACCGCCCGCTCCTCGACAGCTGGTCAGCGGCCGAGTCCACCCCACAGGACGCCTTCCGCGCCTACATTCCCCTGCTCACCCAGTGGCGCCAACTTCCCTACCGTGACCCGGGGCTTCCGCTGGCACTGCTCCCACCGGGGTGGAACGGCGTCACGGCCGGCGAAGTGTTCGACGAACTCAACAGGCTGCTGAGTGCGCCGGCCCGGGAACACGCTCTCGCCGCGATACGCGGCGCCTGAACAGGCGTCACTCACCAGACCTTCCGCGGAGAGGGCGGACCACTCCCGCATGGCCCGGAGCCTGGGCCGGGGACCGGGCGTGGCCGGCCGAAACCCGGCCCGCCGTGGCCGGAGCGGTCGTAGCGTCGTGCCATGGCCCCTGTTGACGACACGGCTTACCGATACCGCGCCGCTGCCCCCGAGGACACCGAGGCTATCGGGGCTCTGGACGGCTCCTTCACCACCGACACCGTCTTCCAGGTGACCGTCACCGAGGACGGATTCGCGCTGCGGGAGATCCCGGTGGACCCGCCCCTGACCAAGGTGTTCCCCGAGGACGAACCGGGCGGCGACGACCGGGACGACACGGACTCCCGCACCTTCGTCGCCCATGGCGCCGCCGGCGACCTGGCCGGGTTCGTCGCCGTCTCGTACTCCGCCTGGAACCGCCGGCTGACCATCGAGGACATCGAGGTCGCCCCGGAGCACCGGGGACGGGGGGTCGGCCGCGCGCTGATGGGGCTCGCGGTGGAGTTCGCCCGTGAGCGGGGCGCCGGTCACATCTGGCTGGAGGTCACCAGCGTCAACGCGCCGGCGATTCAGGCGTACCGGCGGATGGGCTTCGCCTTCTGCGGACTCGACACCTCCCTCTACGAGGGCACCGCCTCCGCGGGTGAGCAGGCGCTCTACATGAGCATGCCCTGCCGCTGAGCCGACAGCGGGCGGCACACGGAGGGGGAGGCCCCGTCGCCCGCGACCGTGACGGCCATCCCTCAGCCCGGGGCTCGGTCAGCACCCAGGCCGGGGCAGTACCGAGCGCCGCCTCAACACGCCGTCGGCACCGATGCGAAGCGGCCGCACGCGGGTGCACCCGCCGCGCACTCATCCGGCGCCCTGAAAACCGCCCTCGACGGCCGCACCCCGTACCGCGTCCCTCCGGCGGGCCACCGCTACGCCGATGACACCGACGATCAGCAGTGCGGCGACGGTACCGAGGGTGAAGGTTTCGAACGAGGCGCGGGAAACGCCCCAGACGTCGTGGAAGGCGTAGTCGATGCCGAAGAGCTGTTCCAGGGCTCCGGGGAAGAGCGCCGACCACGACCCGATCAGGATCCACGCGTAGACGAGCCCCGCGCAGAGCAGGAAACCGCGGGTGCCGAAGGGGACGCGATAGGGCCGCGGGACCTCCGGCCGACGGGTCCGCAGAAGTACCAGCGCGGGGATGATGGCGAGGTAGGACAGCAGCAGGGTGGTGACGGCGACGGTGAGGACCACGGCGAACACGTCGGCCGCGTCGCCGTTCGCCAGCCGCATGGCGGCGAGCATGAACACCGTGGCCACGGCTCCGGAGAGCAGATTGGTGCGCACCGGTGTGCCGAGCCGCGGGTGGAAGGTGCCGAGGGCGCGGGTGAAGAAGCCCCCGTCGGCCGCGGCCATGGCCTGCATGCGGTCGCTGACGATCATCCAGGCGCTGCCCTGGGTGAGCAGAGCGAGGACGAACATGACGGCGGTGATCTTCAACAGGGGGCCGGCCGCGCCGCCGTAGACGCTGAAGACCAGGCGGGCGCCGTCCATGAAGCCGCCGATGCCGGTGACCTGGTGGGCGGGTACGACGGCGAGGAGGGCGAGGACCGGCAGCAGATAGCAGCAGGCCGCGACGGCCGCGGAGCGTCCGAGCGCGGTGGGCACGTCGCGCTGCGGGTCGTGCATCTCCTCACCGGCGGCGTTGGGTGCCTCGAAGCCGACGTAGGCGAACAGCAGGACCGGCACCAGGGCGAGGAAGCCGGCGGTCGTGGGGGTGAAGCTGGCGTCGGCCAGACCGTGGAAGCCGTGCCGCACCCCGTAGAACACGGCCGTGAGGGTGAACACCGCGAGCGCCAGGACCTTTATCGCCGCGCCCGCGGTGGTGATCCATTTGCCGTGGCGCAGGGAGACGACGGCCGTCGCGATGGCGATCCAGACGAACAGCAGCTTGAAGGCGTAGTCGCCGACCGTGCCCGAGCCGAGGTGGAAGACGAACCCGTCCCAGGTCTCCGCGGCGAGGAAGGCCAGTGAGCCGCCCAGCCAGATGGGGTTGGTGACCCAGTACATGAGGGTCGTGAGGGCGGCCGCCGGACGGCCGAGGGCCAGCTTGACCCATACGTAGGGGCCGCCTTCCTGGGGGAACGCGGCGCCGGTCTCCGCGAACAGCAGGGCGTAGGGGATGAGGAAGAAGAGGGCGATGACCGCCGTCCAGGTGGCGGCCTCACCGCCGCCGGTGGCGATCTGCCCGAGGGTGTCGAAGGAGAGCACCGCGGCGATGGCCATGGCCGTGATGTCGAAGCGCTTGAGGCTGCGTTGCAGGGCGCCGGCCACGGGCTGGGCGGCGCGTGGTCCGGTCGTCGAGAGGGGGGAAGACACGGGCGGTTCCTTGGGGGGTGAAGAGACTGCGAAGGGGGGCGCGTGCGCCGCGTGTCACAGTATGAGGTCTGTGTCGGGTGGGCTGCCGGGGGGAGGGGGCCCGGTCCGTGATTGGGCCTCCCGAGCAGGCGTCAGGCGGCGCGGATCCCGGATCCCGGATCCCGGATCCCGGATCCGGGTACGCCGGGTTCGGCGAGCGGCACGGAGAAACGGACCGGTGGCGATGGTGACGTCCATGCCGGAGCGGGGCGCACTGCCGGTGCCGTCGATGACGGTCAGGTGCCTGATGCTCATTCGTGGTTCCTTCCGGGGATCTGTCTGTGCGACGCCGCCGGCTGCCGGGACGGCGTGGCCGGTGCCGGGGCCGGTGCCGGTGTCAGGGCCGGTGCCGGGGTCGGTGTCAGGTTCGGTGCCGGTGCCGGTGCCGGGGTTGGGGGCCAGGGCTCAGGCGAGGCGGGGGAAGAGTCGCAGGGCGTTGCCGCGCTCGACGGCCCGCAGGTCCTGGCCCAGGCCGGGGAAGCCGAACGCCGCCGCCTCGCCGCCGAACAACGTGACGCCTTTGAACGCGTCACCGCCGGATGGGACCCCGACGAGCGCCGCCAGTTCGCCCGCTACCTCATCCGCTGCCGACAGGACAACGCCGCCTGGTCAGCCCACCAGCACCAGAAGACCCGGGAAGAGGAAGAGGCGGACGACGGCGGCGGGGCCGGCTGGCGACAGCACGCGGTCATGCGTTTCGCCAGTTGGTGACAGCCCGGCCGGAATGTTCCCGAGACGTGACGGCGTTGGGGGTCAGCGAAGTCTCTTGGCCATCACCTGTTCCCTGGTTACGCCGTCGGGCAACAGATCCCCTTGCTCGTCGGTGACGAGGAACCCGTTGCGCCGGTAGAGGGCGATGGCCGACTCGTTGCCTGGGATCACCGCAAGCTTCAGTGTTGTGGAGCCTGAGCGCAGGGCCCACGTCGTGACGGCTTCGATCAGCCGGTCTCCGACGCCGTCGCCTCGCGCCTCGGGGCTGACCCACAGCGACCTGAGTTCACTCGTCTCGCTGTCCACGGGGATGCCCCTGACCAGGCCGACAGGCCGACTGCCCTGCCGCGCGACAACGTTGTAGGCACCGGGAATGGCCAGACGGGCACGCCACTGCTCCTGGCCACCCCTGTGCCAGTCGGCGAGCCGGGCTTTGAACGCGTGCGGCGCATCGGTCAGGGCGGCAACACGGATCTCCTGCCACAACGGCCAGTCATCGGGTGTGATGATGTGCAGACTCACCATGCAGTGGAGTGTGCCGCACGGCCGGCAGATGGATCAGCAGCGCTGGGCGGCCAGGGGACGTGTCCACCTTCAGCCGACTCGGCAAAGGGCTCGCCAGGCCGGGGCGGGCGGTGGGGAGAGGAGCAGCTCGGCTCGCCGGCGGGTGACGCCGCGGCCGGTTGGGATCGTGCTCCTGCGCGGTGGTGGGAGGAGTCGTCACGCCGGGCCTTTCGAGCGGGTCATGCGGGATCGGTGACGGTGGGGGAGCCGGGGCGGGGGATGGTGCCCGTGGGGGCGTACTGGGCGGCCTGCGCCGCGAACATCGCGGCGTAGCGCCCTTGGGCGGCCATGAGCTCGTTGTGGCTGCCGTGTTCGACGAGCCGTCCGTGGTGCAGGACGTGGATGCGGTCGGCGTGGCGGACGCCGGACATGCGGTGGGTGACCAGGACGACGGCCCGGTTCGGTGCGGCGAGCCGGCGGATGCGGTCGAAAGCGGCGATCTCGGCTTCCGGGTCGAGGGCGGAGGTGGGCTCGTCCACGATGAGCACGCCGTCGGCATCCGAGGTGGAGCTGCGCCAGTGGGTCCGGGCGAGGCCGATCTTCTGCCACTCGCCGCCGGACAGTTCACTCGCGCCGCGGAACATCCGGGCCAGCAGGCTGCGCAGGCCGTCGGGAAGTTTCGCGATGACCGTTCCGGCACCCGCGTAGTCCACGGACGGCTGAAGGTCCTCCGGTTCGGCTGCCCGGCTGGTCCGGCCGATCCGGATGTTCAACGCCGCCGTCACGGGCCAGCGTTGGAAGTCCTGGGTGAGCAGCGCGACGCGGTCGAAGACGTCGGAGCGGTCCAGGGAAGCGATGTCGGACTTCCCCCAGAACACGGTCCCGCTCTGCGGCAGCAACAGGCCCGACAACACCTTCATCAGCGTGCTCTTGCCGGAGCCGTTCTCGCCGACCACGGCGGTGACCGAGCCCATGGGCAGCGTGAGGGACACCTCGTCCAGGGCGGGGGCTTCACGGCCCGGGTAGCGATAGCTGACCCGGTCGAGGACGACCTGCTTCACCTGTGCCGGGACGGGATCGCCCCCGCTGGGGATGGTGTGGCGTGCCGCCTCGTCCAGGAACCGGGCGTGGTCGCGGACGTAGAGGGACTCCTCGTGCAGCTGGTTGACGTTCATCACCAGCGCGCCCAGGCTCGCCGAGCCGGACCGGACGGCGATGACCGCGGTCCCGGCCACCGCCAGACTCATGTGCCCGCTCGTGATCAGCAGGAACATGGCCGCGTACGTCGCCGCCATGGCGAGGCCGGACAGCGCGGCGGCCACCCACTCGGTGACGGCTTTGCCGGTGGCCAGGCGCTCCTGCTCGGCCTCGGCGCTCTCGGCCATCCGCTCGTAGCGGCTGAGCAGGAACGGTCCGACGGCGTGGATACGCACCTCTTGGGCGGCCGTGCGCTCGGTGAGCAGGTTGCCGATGAGGCGGCTGGCCCGCACGTGCTCGATCCAGCTCATCACCGACACGTACCGTTCCTGCGCCACCCGCATCGCGCCCCAGCCGCGCGGCGCCGCGATCAGGATCAGCATCGGCAGCAGGACCGGGTGGAGGATGGTGAGCACGCCGGCCGTGGAGATCAGGGAGATGGTCCCGTTCAGGGCGGCCACGCAGGCGCTGATCATGCGGCGGGCGGATCCGGCGCCGTATTGGGCGACGTCGATCAGCCGTCGGAAGTCCGGGTCCTCGATGGCCTCCAGCTCCACGGACGCGGCGGCGGCCAGGTACTGGGTCGTGGCGATCCGCTCGACCAGCGGTTCCAGCCGGCCCGCCCGCGAGGTGGACCATCCGGCCAGGCCCGAGTTGACCACGGCGGCTCCGGCGGCGGCGAGCAGCCCGGGGAGGACCGCGTGCAGCCGCTGCCCGGTGGTGCCGGAGCCGAGCAGCGCGTGCATGACGGCGTTGACCGCGAGCAACCCGACTGCCGCGGCGAGACCCTGTCCGATCTCGCTGATGGCGACCGTGAGCAGCGCGCGGCGGTCTGCCTGCCACGCCATCCGCAAGGTCGCCCCGACCAGCCTCGGCATGGAGCGCAGAGCCGACACCATCGTCAGGTCGAGCCGGGCACGCTCATGTTCCGACCAGCCCATGTCATAGCGCAAAGGACCGCCGAACAGCTCCCGTTCGGCGTCGGAGACCTCCGGCTCGGCCATCCGCACGCGTCCGAAGAACCTCTTCACAGCGCGCCTCCCGGCCCGGGCCGGCTCAGCGGCCGGAGAGCCGGTGTGGGCAGCCACCGCGCCACGGTGACCGTGATCGTCCGCACCGAGGCCCTGGGGCCGGACCCGTCGCGGTGCGCGTACTCCGCATCCGGTGCCATGTCATGGGGAGTCGCAGGTGCTGGTGTCCTGGCCGAAGTCAACGTGGTCCCCCTTGGCGGTCGTGTGGCTGCTCTTGCGGCTCAACGACCCGGCCGGAATTTCGAACACATGTATTTCGGTCGTGTTGGTAGTCCTGAGATTGAGCGCGCGCCGGAGCGTGCGGGGTGCATCGACCCGTGCGGCCACTGGGCCAGGGGCTGAAGCGACGGTGGCCGAAACGCCGAGGGTGCCGCTGTTCCGGCGCCGGGGAGCGGCACGGGGGAGCGGCACCGGGCGGCACGGCGGCACGCGGTGCGGCGGCGCCCGGGTCGTCGGACACCGGTCAGGCCCGGCCGGCCGCCGAAGAACGCCGAGGGCACCCGCCCGCGAACGGGGCCGATCCGGTCACCGCCCCGGTTGCCGGCCGCCGTCGCCCGCGGCGCGGCGCAGCAGCGGGGTGAGGCGGTGCGGCACCAGTTCGCGCATGGCCAGGGCCGTCGTCGTGCGTTCGATGCCGGGGACGGCGAGGATCCGCCCCGCCACCCGGTACAGGTCCTCCGCGTCCGCCGCGACCACCCGGACGAGCAGATCGGTCTCGCCGCTGAGGCCGAAGACCTCCACGACCTCGTCGATGCCCGCCAGCGCCTCGGACACCTCGGCCAGCCGGTGCTGATCGACCCGCGCGGTGACGAACGCGGTGAGCGGGTGGCCCAGCGCGTTGGGGGTGATCCGGCGTTCGAAGGAAGCCAGCGCGCCGCCCTGCTCCATTCTGGCCACCCGCGTCTGGACGGTGTTGCGGGACAGCCCCAGCTGCTCGGCCAGGGCGACGACGGTGGCCCGTGGCTGGGCGGTGAGGGCGAGCAGGATCCGCGCGTCCGTGGCGTCGAGGGCTCGTTCACTGTTCATGATGCTCGGTCGTCGCCTCTCCGTTGGCATGGAATATGAGCAGAATGCTCAATCGCGCAGACACATCTTGTGCAGTTGACGAGCTGCCTGTCTACTGACGGGGCACAACAGGAAAATCTCTAGGGCATGGCGCTGATCGCGGAGGTGGTCTGTGGTGGTCACGGAACTGAGGTCGTCCGACGTCGACGGTGCGGGTCCCGGCGGGCTGGAGGAGCTCGCCGTGCTGGAGGCGGTCGAGCGGCGGGTGCTGTGGCTGTCCACCGCGATCATCGACCACGCCAACCGGGTGCGGCCGAACCCCTCGGGGCTGAAGGTCGGCGGTCACCAGGCGTCCAGCGCCTCGATGACCTCGATCATGACGGCGCTGTGGTTCCACGCGCTGACCGCGGAGGACCGGGTGTCGGTCAAGCCCCACGCCTCGCCGGTGCTGCATGCGATCAACTACCTGCTGGGCGAGCTGGACGAGTCCTACCTGACCACGCTGCGCGCCTTCGGCGGCCTGCAGAGCTACCCCAGCCGGGCCAAGGACCCCGACCCGGTCGACTACTCCACGGGCTCGGTCGGCATCGGTGCCACCGCCCCCCTGTGGGGCGCCCTCGCCCGGCGCTACGTGGAGGGCCACTTCGGCGGGGCCGGGCGGGGGCGGCAGTACTCCCTGCTGGGCGACGCGGAGCTGGACGAGGGCGCCATCTGGGAGGCGATCCAGGACCCCATGGTGCCCAGTCTGGGCGAGGCGGTGTGGGTCGTGGACCTGAACCGGCAGTCCCTGGACCGGGTCGTCCCCGGCATCGCCGCGGACCGGCTGCGGGGCATGTTCGCCGCGGCCGGCTGGCAGGTCATCACCCTCAAGTACGGGAACGTGCTGCGGGAGCTGTTCGGGCGGCCGGGCGGCGAGGCCCTGCACGCCCGTATCGACGCCATGGACAACCCCGAATACCAGCGCCTGCTGCGCTGCTCGGCCGGGGAGTTGCGGGAGCGCCTGCCCGGCACCGGCTCCACCGCCGGGCCGATCGCGGACCTGATAGCCCCCCTGGACGACGCCTCACTGCTGGCGGCGCTGCGCAATCTGGGAGGGCACGACATCGGCGCGCTGACGGAGGCGTTCGACAGCGTCGACGACACCCGCCCGACCGTCATCTTCGCGTACACGGTGAAGGGCTACGGGCTGCCCACCGAAGGCCACCCGCAGAACCACTCCTCACTGCTGACCGCCGACCAGATGAGGACACTGGCCGACCGCCTGGGAACCGACCCCGGCCGGCCATGGGCGAACTTCCCCGGCGGCTCGCCGGAAGCGGCCCGGTGCGCGGCGGCCGCCAGGCGGCTGCGCCGCCCCGGCCACGCGGCGCTGCAGGCCCCCGCGGTCCCCGCCGACCTCGCCCGCCCGGCACCGACCGGCTCCGGCAACACCCAGCAGGCCCTCGGACGCGTCCTGCTGGATCTCACCCGGCGGGCGCCGGAGGCGGCGGCCCGGATCGTCACCGTCAGCCCGGACGTCAGCTCCACCACCAATCTCGGCGGCTGGCTCAACAAGGTCGGTGTGTGGTCCCCGGCCGAGCGCCCCAACTGGTTCGCCGACGACGCCGAGACGATCCTGCACTGGCGGGAGCGGCCCACCGGGCAGCATGTGGAGCTGGGCATCGCGGAGACCAACCTGGTCGGCCTGCTCGGCGAGCTGGGTGCCACCTGGAGCCGCTGGGGCCAGCCGCTGCTGCCGATCGGCGTGGTCTACGACCCCTTCGTCAACCGGGCCCTGGAGCCGTGGTCGTTCGGCATCTACGCCGGCGGCCAGTCGATCCTGGTCGGCACGCCGTCCGGGGTCACGCTCGCCCCGGAGGGCGGCGCCCATCAGTCGATCACCACACCCTCGCTGGGCATCGAGCAGCCCGGCTGCGTCACCTATGAGCCCGCGTTCGCCATCGACACCGAATGGTGTCTGCTCGCCGCACTCGGCAACCTGGGCCGGCCGGAAGGGAGTTCGGCCTATCTGCGGCTGTCCACCCGGCCCGTCGACCAGTCCGCGGCCGACGTGCCCGGCGACCCGGCCGCCCGCGAGCGCCGCCGCCGGCAGGTGACCGCGGGCGCCTACCGGCTGCGACGGCACGAGAAGCCGGTGGTGACCCTCGCCGCCATGGGCGCCCTGGTCCCGGAGGCCCTGGCCGCCGCCGACCGGCTCGCCGCCCTCGGCCACGGCGCCGACGTGGTCTGTGTGACCAGCCCGGACCTGCTCTTCCGCGCGCTCCAGGCCCGCCGCGGCCTGTCGCAGGACCCCGACTGGGTCCTCGACCAGGTCTTCCCCGCCGACCGAGCCACCCCGCTGGTCACCGTGCTGGACGGCCACCCGCACACGCTGGCCTTCCTGAGCGCGGTCCGGAACACGCCCGTCACCACCCTCGGCGTGACGCGGTTCGGCCAGAGCGGTTCGATCGAGGACGTCTACCGTTACCACGGCATCGACACCGACAGCATCGTCACCGCCGCCCTCGACCTCGTCGACTGAACGGGACCAGCCCTTTCGCGGCGGTCGGCCATCGAGGGGCACCGATGCCGTCCAGGCCGCGGTCGCGGGTGTTCCGTTCCGAGGAAACCGAGCGTCCGGCCGTCATGGCAGCACTCCGCCGGCGACGCAGGCCGCACGCTGACGCGCCGGGCGCGGGGCGTGCGTCCTGCGGTCCGCCCAGCGCACGCACCCCGGCCTGCCCGCAACGGCGCACCCGCGCGCCCTGCCGCGTGCCCCGATCCAGCGGCCACCATGGAGCCCCACCCATCACCGACTGGAGGGAGACCCTCGTGGGGAAGCACGGAGGGAAGCCGGACCCGGCCGAGAGCGACGGCCACAAGCCCGACAAACCCATTCCGCCGCCCGACCCGAGGCGCCCGGAGACGCCGCCGCGATGACCGGTCCCTCCGCGCTCGTCCAGCAGCTCGCGGAGGGCGAGCACCTCCCCGCCGACTGGCGCGCCCCGTTCGAGCACGTCGACCGGGCCCGGTTCCTCCCCGACCGGGTCTGGGCCCGCGTCGACGGCGGGTACGCGCCCGTCGACCGGGCCGACGACCCGGAGCGGTGGAAACGGCTGGCCTACCGCGACGAGCCGGTCGTCACCCAGGTCGAGGACCCGCCCGGCGCTGCGGTCGCGCTCACGCCCTCCAGCTCGGCGAGCATGCCGAGCATCGTCGCCCGCATGCTCGCCGCGCTCCAGGTCGAGGACGGCCACCGCGTGCTGGAGATCGGCACCGGCACCGGCTACAACGCCGCCCTGCTCGCCGCCCGGCTCGGCGCCGAGCGGGTGACCACCGTGGAGGTCGACCCCGGCGTCGCCGCGGCGGCCCGGCGCTCCCTCAAGGCCGCCCTCGGCCGGGCGCCCGCGGTCGTGACCGGAGACGGGGCCCAGGGATGGCGGGCGGCGGCGCCGTACGACCGGACCATCGCGACCTGCTCCGTGCACGACGTGCCGCGCGCCTGGATCGAGCAGACCGCACCCGGAGGGATCATCGTCCTCCCGTGGGGCACCACACTGCGCAACGGCGTCCTGCTGCGGCTCACGGTCGACGAGGGGCCCGAGGGACCCGTGGCGTCCGGCCCGGTCGTGGACGACGCGGCGTTCATGTGGATGCGGGCCCAGGCCCCGCCGCGGGACGTCATGGCCGTCGCCCGGGCCGGAGGCGAGACCCACGACAGCCGAACCGGCCTCGACCCGCACGTCCTCGGCGACGACGACGCCTGGTTCGCGGCGGGGGTACTGGTCCCGGGCTGCCAGTGGGCCACCGGACAGGGCCCGGACGGCGCATGGACCCTGTGGCTGGCCGACGCGGCCAGCGGCTCGTGGGCTTCTGTCGACTACGAACCGGACGCCCGCGAGTACGACGTGCAGCAGCACGGGCCGCGGCGCCTGTGGACCGAGCTGGAGGCGGCGCACAGCTGGTGGACAGAGGCCGGACGGCCGGCCCGTACGCGGTTCGGGCTCACCGTCGCCGCTGCCGCTCAGCACGTGTGGCTGGACGATCCGGGGACCGTTGTCCGGGCGCGTTGACGTCGTGCCACACCTCGGTGACCCGGCCGTCCGCCACCTCCAGGCGGCGGGTGGTGTGCACTGCTTCCAGCATGCGGCGGTCGTGGGTGACCAGCAGCAGCGTGCCCTGGTAGGAGTCGAGAGCGGATTCCAGTTGCTCGATCGCGGGCAGGTCCAGGTGGTTGGTGGGTTCGTCCAGGACCAGCAGGTTGATGCCCCGGGCCTGGAGCAGGGCCAGGGCCGCGCGGGTGCGTTCGCCCGGGGACAGGGTGGCGGCCGGGCGCAGCACATGGGCGGCCTTGAGGCCGAACTTGGCCAGCAAGGTCCGCACCTCCGCGGGCACCATCCCCGGCGCCGCCGCGCCGAAGGCGTCGAGCAGGGACTCGCTGCCGAAGAACAGCGCGCGGGCCTGGTCGATCTCGCCCACCACCACCCCCGACCCCAGTGACGCATGGCCCTTGTCCAGGGGGAGGCGGCCGAGGAGGGCGGCCAGCAGGGTGGACTTGCCGGAGCCGTTCGCGCCGGTGACCGCGATCCGGTCGGCCCAGTCGACCTGGAGGTCGACCGGGCCGAAGTGGAAGTCGCCGCGCCGCACCTCGGCGCCGCGCAGGGTCGCCACGACCGCGCCCGCACGCGGTGCCGCGGCGATCTCCATCCGCAGTTCCCACTCCTTGCGCGGCTCCTCGACCACCTCCAGCCGCTCGATCAGCCGCTCGGTCTGGCGCGCCTTGGCGGCCTGTTTCTCGCTAGCCTCGATGCGGGCGTTGCGCGTGATCTTGTCGATGTCGGTGGACTTGCGGCGGGCGTTCTTGATGCCCTTTTCCATCCAGGCGCGCTGGGTGCGGGCCCGGGCCTCCAGGGCGGCGCGGGCGTCCGCGTACTCCTCGTAGCGTTCGCGGGCGTGCCGGCGGGCGGTCTCCCGCTCCTCCAGATAGGCGGTGTAGCCGCCGCCGAACACGTTCACCTGCTGCTGGGCCAGGTCGAGTTCGACGACCTTGTCCACGGTACGGGCCAGGAATTCGCGGTCGTGGCTCACCAGCACCGTACCGGCGCGTAATCCGCCCACGAACGTCTCCAGGCGCTGCAGCCCGTCGAGGTCCAGGTCGTTCGTCGGCTCGTCGAGCAGGAAGATGTCGTACCGGCTCAGCAGCAGCGAGGCGAGACCGGCGCGGGCGGCCTGGCCGCCGGAGAGGGCGGTCATGGGGCGGTCGAGCGAGACGTCGAGCCCGAGCGAGGCGGCGACCTCGTCGGCGCGTTCGTCCAGGTCGGCGGCGCCGAGCGAGAGCCAGCGCTCCAGCGCGACGGCGTAGGCGTCGTCCGCGCCGGGCGCGCCGTCCGCGAGCGCCTGGGTGGTGGCGTCGAGGTCGGCCTGCGCGGCGGCCACGCCGGTACGGCGGGCCAGGAACGCCCGTACGCTCTCCCCCGCCCGCCGCTCGGGCTCCTGTGGAAGGTGGCCCACGGTGGCGTGCGGCGGGCTGAGCCGGATGGTGCCCTGCTCAGGTTCGGTGAGCCCGGCGAGCAGCCGCAACAGGGTCGACTTCCCGGCCCCGTTGACCCCGACGAGGCCGATCACCTCGCCCGGCGCGACGACGAGATCGAGCCCGGAGAAGAGGGGGCGGTCACCGTGCCCGGCGGCCAGATCCTTGGCGACGAGAGTGGCAGTCATCAGACCCCCCATCCTAACCGCCGAGGGGCGATCTCATGTTTCCCGGCGGCCCCGATGGCTTCGCGTGTCCCGGTGCCGGCCGTGCGCGAGGTCAGGGCCGCGGGCGCAGCATCTCGGCGACCAGGGAGGCGAGTTCGAGGGCCTGCGCCCGATTGAGCCGGGGGTCGCAGGCGGTCTCGTACCGCCGGTGCAGATCGGCGGCGGAGATCCGCTGTGCGCCGCCGAGGCACTCGGTCACATCGCCACCGGTGAGTTCCACGTGCAGCCCCCCGGGGTGAGTGCCCAGCGCGCGGTGCACCTCGAAGAACCCCCGGACCTCGCTGAGGATGTGGTCGAAGTGGCGGGTCTTGTAGCCGCTGCCGGACGTCAGCGTGTTGCCGTGCATCGGGTCGCACTGCCAGAGGACCGTATGGCCGGACGCGGTGACCTTCTCCACGATCGGCGGTAACACCTGGCGCACCCGGGCGCTGCCCATCCGGCTGATGAGGGTCAGCCTGCCCGCCTCCTTGTGCGGGTCGAGCCGCTCGGCGTATTCGACCGCCTGCTCCGGCGTGGTCGTCGGGCCTATCTTGATCCCGACCGGGTTGGCCAGCAGCTCGGCGAAGGCGATGTGCGCCCCGTCCAACTGCCGGGTCCGCTCGCCGATCCACAGGAAGTGCGAGGACAGGTCGTACAGCTTCGGCGCGTCCGGGTCGCGGGCGTCCACGCGCAGCATGGCGCGCTCGTAGTCCAGCAACAGGGCCTCATGGCTGGTGAAGAGCCCGCTGGCGGCCAGGGCCCGCCCGGCCGGGCCGACCGCTCCCGTGGCGAGCAGCGCGTTCACCACGGCCATCGCGGCTCTGGAGTTGACGTAGGCGCGGACCATCCGGTCCGGGTCGGGGGCGCGGGCTTCGGCGGTCGCCTCGACCGCGTTGACGATATCGCCCCGATAGCTCGGCAGACCCGACGGGTCCAGGGGAGCCGAGCGCGGTTTCCCGTACTGTCCGGCCATCCGGCCCAGGGTGACCACCGGCAGCCGGCCGGCGGCGGTGAGCACCGCGGTCATCCGTGAGAGGGTGTGGACGGTGCCCGCGATGTACCGCTCGGTGGTCTGCGCGAAGGTCTCGGCACAGTCACCCCCCTGGAGCAGGAACGCGTGGCCGCCTGCCACGGCGGCCAGACGGGCCCGCAGCCGGTCCACCTCCTCGACACGGACCACCGGCGCCACGCTCTCCAGTACGGCCCGCACCCGGTGCACGGCCCCGGCGTCGGACCACTGCGGCTGCTGCGCCGCGGGCCGGGCGAGTGCGTTGTCCACCGCGGCGCTCAGGCGGTTCGGCGGCGGCGACGACGGGCGGGCCGGGGCGAGCGGCGGAGCCGTACGCGCTTGTTCGGTCAACGATCCCCCTCATGCAGTGCGACATGACCGTAAATGGAGCCGACGACGTCGTGATGGGGCGGGACGAGCGGAAACGGCCTCACCAGAAGGCGCTACCGAGGTGAACCCGAGTCAGTACCTCTCAGTACTTGGCCGGACCTCTCCATAGCTATCCGGACCTCTCCGTACCTCTCCGGTTCCCCCCTCGGTGGCCGTGCCGACAATTTTGATTTTATCGTCTTCGCCGCCGTGTGAATATCTGTTCCTGGACCATTTCGGCGGTCACCGAAAAGAGTGAAGAATGTCAGGCGCTTCGCTACCGTGGCTCGGGTCGAACTACCTGGAGGATCCCTCCAGTCACATCCTTGATCGTTGCGGAAAGGGCATGGGCGATGAGTGGACTGATGCGGGACAAGGTCGTTCTCGTGACGGGCGCCGCCCGCGGGCAGGGACGCGAGCACGCCGTGCGGATGGCGGGCGAGGGGGCCGATGTGATCGCCATTGACCTGTGCGCGACGCTGCCCGGTGTGGCCTACCGCTCCTCGGCCCCGACCGAGCTCCAGGAGACCGTCACCCTGGCCGAGAAGAAGGGGCGGAGGGTGGTGCCGGTGGTGGCCGATGTCCGTGACTTAGCCGGTCTGCGAGCCGAGGTCGACCGGGCCGTGGAGACTCTCGGGCGGCTGGACGCCGTGGTGGCAGGCGCGGGAATCTGCATCCCCCGCGCCTGGGACGAGGTCACCGAGGAGATCTTCCGCGACACGATGGACATCAATGTGCGCGGCACCTGGAACACGGTGATGGCGACCGCGCCGCACCTGGTGGCGGCGGGCGGCGGGTCGATCGTGCTGATGAGCTCCTCGGCGGGGCTGAAGGTGCAGCCGTTCATGATTCCCTACACCACCAGCAAGTTCGCGGTGCGCGGGATGGCGAAGGCGTTCGCCGCCGAACTCGCGCGGTTCGGTATCCGCGTGAACAGCGTGCATCCGACCGGGGTGGACACCGAGATGGGCAGCCGCGCCATGCTCGCCCAGGTCGCGAAGGCGAGCATGGCCGATCCGCGGCTGCGCGGCATGTTGGTCAACATGCAGCCGGTGGACGGTATTACGCCGGAGGACGTGACCAACGCCGTGCTCTTCCTGGTCTCCGACGCCTCTCGGCACGTCACCGCGCACGCCATGGCCGTCGACGCCGGCGTCAGCGAATTCTGAGCCGCGCAACCGTCCGCGGTCAGCCGCTCGCCGACGGGACGAGGTTCTCGACCGTCGCCCGCAGCCGGGCGCGCAGCACGGCGGGACTGCTGATGTGCAGCGTCCGCATGCCCAGGTCGCGTGCCGCCGCGATGACCGCCGCCCGGTCGTCCACCATCAGGGCCTCGCGCGGCTCGATCCGGCAGCGGTCCAAAGTCGCGGCGAAGTACTCGGCGGAGGGTTTGACCTGCCCGACCCGCCAGGAGGAGCACAGGCGGCCGAACAGCCGGTAGTGACCGTACCGGGCGTTCTTCAGGTGGTCCCAGTGCTCGGCTTCGTTGTTGGCCAGCACCACGGTGAGCTCCGGATGGGCGCGCCGCACCTCGGCCAGTTCCGCGACGTTGGCGTCGTAGCACCGGACGCTGTCGGCGTACAGGCGGTCCACCCAGTCCCCGTCGAACGCGTCCGTCCGCGGGCTGCCCGCCTCGTCCAGGAGCGCCCGCAGGACCTCGTGCACATGGCCGGCGCCGCGCTCGTAGACGTGCGCCGAGGCCAGGAGACCGGACAGCAGCCGGCGTTCGTCCACGGCGTACCGGCGCGCGATCGCGGGAACGAAGGAGGTCTCCTCCGCGACGTTGTTGAACAGGACGCCGCCTGCGTCGACCAGCAACGCGTTGATCATCACTCAACCCCGATTCGGTCGTATCGGACATGCGTGGTCCCGGTTCCGGGAGAAGTGGTCCGGATCGGACCGCTCGGCTCGCGCCGTGGAAGCGGCGGAGAGGGGGAATACCATGACGCTCTACCACGATCTCGTCGGGCACACCTGGGACTCCGGGACCCGGCACTGGACCTTCTTCGACACCGCCCTCTACGCGATCGGCGTCGGGGCGGGCGCCGAGGACCCCACCCATGAGCTGCGGTTCACCACCGAGGACTCCGCGGGCGCGCCACCGGCGGTGCTGCCGACGTTCGCGACCATCCTGGTGTCCCGGCGGGCCGAGCCCGTCTTCGGCGACTACGACGTGTCACAACTGCTGCACACCTATCAGTCGGTGACGCTGCACGGCCCGCTGCCCGTGGCGGGCGCCGCGGTCACGACCTCCCGCCTGACCGCGCTGCGTGACCGGGGCCGGGGCCGGGGCGCGCTGGCGGTCATCGACTCCCGCTGTGCGGAGGCGGGCACCGGTCGGCCGCTGGCCGATCTCCGCACCGGGCTGACCATCCGTCGGGAGGGCGGCTTCGGTGGCGATCCGGACGAGGAGGAGCCGTGGGAACGCCCGGTGGGGGAGCCCGACCATGCCGTCGGCTACCGCACCGCGGCCAACCAGGCCCTGCTCTACCGGCTCAACGGCGACCTGAACCCGCTGCACTCCGATCCCGCGATCGCCGCGCGCCTCGGGTTCGGCCGCCCCCTGCTGCACGGGCTGTGCACCTTCGGGTATGCCGGCCGGGCGCTGCTGCACGCGCTCTGCGAGGGTGAGACGTCCGGGTTCGGCACCATGTCCGCGGGCTTCACCGCTCCCGTGCTGCCCGGTCAGGAGCTCGTCGTGCGGATCTGGGAGCGCGGCGGGTCGGCACTGTTCGAGGTGCGCTCCAACGGCAGGATCGTCCTGGACCGCGGCAGATTCGACCGGCGCGCCGGCGCGGCGGGGTGATCCGGTGCGCCGCCGGCGGGTCAGCCGGCCCTCCGGCGCCCATCGGAACCGGCCACGGTATCGGCGTACCACCGGACGGTGGCCCGCACCCCCTCCGGCAGTCCGATCCTCGGCCGCCATCCGGTGGCGAGCAGCCGGGAGACGTCCAGCAGCTTGCGCGGGGTCCCGTCGGGCCTGCTGGTGTCCCAGGTGATCCGGCCGGTGAAGCCGACCGCGTCGGCCACCAGCGTGGCCAGGTCCGCGATGGTGAGGTCCTCGCCCACGCCGATGTTGACCGGCGAGGGGTCGTCATAGTGGTCCAGAAGGTGCGTGCACGCCGCCGCCAGATCGTCGACGTGGATGAACTCCCGCCGCGGTGTGCCCGTGCCCCAGACGACGACCTCCTCGGCACCGGACCGGACCGCCTCGTGGAACCGGCGGATCAGCGCGGGGAGGACATGCGACCGGGTCGGGTGGAAGGTGTCCCCGGGGCCGTAGACGTTCGTCGGCATCACCGAGATCCACCGCCGGCCGTACTGCCTGCGGTAGGACCTCACCGCGATCACACCCGCGATCTTCGCGATCGCGTAGGCGTCGTTGGTCTCCTCCAACGCCCCGGTGAGCAGCGCGGACTCCGGGATCGGCTGCGGGGTGTGCTTGGGGTAGATGCACGAGGAACCGAGGAACAGCAGCCGGTCCACCCCCGCCGCGTGCGCCGCGGCGAAGAGGTTGGTCTGGATCCGGAGGTTGTCGTTGAGGAACTCCACCGGCTCCGCGTCGTTGGCGGCGATGCCGCCGACCCGGGCGGCGGCGTCGATCACCACGGCGGGCCGGAGGGAGGTGACGCAGTCGAACGTCGCCCGGACGTCGGTGAGGTCCACGTCGGCCGAGTGGATCCCGGCGACCGAAGTGAACCCCTGGGCCCGGAGACGGCGGACGACGGCCGAGCCCACGAGACCGGAGGAACCGGCCACCAGCACGGTGGCCGAGCGGTCCAGGGGCAGGGGGTGCGCGGACATGGTCGCTTCCTATCCTCGGCCTACGGTGGGTTCCGGGGCCGGACGCAGCACGTCCCGGCCGCCGCCGAACGGTTCCGGGAGCTTCAGCCCCCGGCAGTACAGGGCTCCCAGGAGGCGCAGCAGGGAGACCGGCTCCGGGGTCGCCCGGTGGCCGGACGCGACCACCAGCGGTTCGCCGACCCCCTCGGCCCGCAGCGTGTCGCGGATCGGCCGGATCAGCACCGGGTGCGGGCCGATCTCCACGAACGCCCGGACGCCTCGTCCCGCCAGGGCGGACACCGCCTGGGTGAACCGTACGGGCTGCCGCAGATTGCGCGCCCAGTAGTCCGCGGTGGCGAGCCCGCCCGGCTCCGGCTCGGCATCGACCGTCGAGATCCAGGGGGTGTGCGGGGCAGTGGGGGTCAGGTCGGCGAGCGCGGCGCGCAGCTCGGGCAGCACGCCGTCGACGAACGGGCTGTGCGACGCGGCGTTGATCCGGATCATCCTGCACCGCACCCCCTCCGCCTCCAGCGTGTCCACCAGTGCGCGCGTGGCCTCGCTCTCCCCGGTGACCACCGTCTCCCTCGGCGCGGTGTGGGCGGCGACCACCACCGTCCCCGGTGTCCGGGCGCAGCGCCGCTCGGCGGTGTGCCGGTCCAGACCGACCGTGGCCATCGCCCCGCCGCCCGCCGCCCGCGCGAGCAGGCCGGAGCGCACGGCGACGACCCGCGCCGCCTCGGCGAGCGACAGGGCACCCGCGACATGGGCGGCGGCGACCTCGCCGAGGCTGTGCCCCACCACCGCCGCCGGCCGCAGGCCCAGCGACCACAGCCAGTGGGCGGTCGCGACCTGCACGGCGAAGATGAGCGGCTGCGTCACCTCCGGCCCGCCGGCCGCACCGTCGGCCATGGTCATCAGCGGTTCGATGACCCCGCCCGGCAGCAGCGCGTCGAGCTCGCGCAGCACGCGCGCCGCCGCGGGCGCCCAGTCCACCAGGGCGCGCCCCATGCCCGGCCACTGGCTGCCATGGCCGCCGAAGCACCAGGCCGTGCGGGTGGCGGCGCCGTCGGCCCGGCCCGAGAACCACCGCGGACTGGGCAGGCCGTCGGCGAAGAAGGACAGCCCCTCGGCCAGACCTTCCGGATCCGCGGCGGTGACCGCGAGGCGTTCCGTGTCGCGCCCCGCCGGAACGGGCCGCTCGGGCATCACGGATTCGGGCCGGGCACCTTGGGCGAGTAACTCCGCGGCCCTTCTCGCCGCGTCCGCCAATGCTGTCCGGTCGGTGCCGGAAAACACCAGCAACCAGGGTGGGGGAGAGGGCCGTGCGCTGTGGATTGACATATGCGCTTCCGCTTTCCGTCACAACGGATCTGATGGGGTGTTCGTTCTTGCTACCATCACGGTGCCGGTCATTTCGGACCGTTGCTCGACAAGACCGTTGACCGAGAATGGGTAAAGGAGCAGAAAACAATGCCGGAAACTTCGTTCCAGGGCCAGGTCGTGGACACCACACCTGCCTCCGACGCATTTCTCGTCATCGGCATACCCGGGTCCGGGAAGAGCTCGGTATCAGCGGAGCTGGCCCGCCGGTTCCCCCTCGGCGCGCACATCGAGGGCGACCACCTCCAGGACCTGATCGTGTCGGGGGGCCACCTGCCCTCGCCGGAGGAGGACCTGGAGGCGGACCGTCAGTTACTGCTGCGCGCCCGCAACGCTTCGGTGCTGGCACGCAGCTTCCACGCCGCCGGTGTCGTCCCGGTCATCGACGACACCGTCGTCCGGCGCGCGCACCTCGAGTTCTACCTCGAGCACCTGAAGGACCTGCCGTTGCGCCTCATCGTCCTCGCACCGTCGGCGGAGGTCGTCGCCCGGCGGGTCGCCGAGCGGGACAAGGTGCTGGCGGACGACTGGTCCTTCCTGGACGAGGCGCTGCGCACCGAACTCGCGGGCGAGGGCACGTGGTTCGACAGCTCCACGATGACCCTGGAGGAGACGGTCGAGGCCATCCTGGCGAACGGCTGATCCGCCGGGCGGCGGGTCCGCGCGGGGCCCGGTGGATTTCCTGCCGGGCCCCGCGCACGGACCCGTCGCCCGTCAGCCGCCGTGCACCCGGCGGATGGCGGTCAGCCAGGTGCGCATGAGGTGGGCGCTGCGGTGCAGGAACGCCCGCGCGTCGGGGGTCCAGCCGCGGCCCCGGGCCTGTTCGGCGAAGTCCTGCAGGCCGTAGCTGAGGGATTCGTAGGACTCGCGGTAGTCGCTGCCCTCGATCGGGAACTCCCGCAGCCAGTCAAGGAGTTCGTCCATGAAGCGGATGGCCGGCAGCTCGATGGCGAGGTCGTCGAGCAGGTCGTGGTCGTTGCGCTGGTGATTGACCAGGGGGCCGCCGAACCGCACCGCGTGCCCCAGATGCTTGGCGCACGCCGCCACGAAGTACCCGCTGAAGATGTCGCCGAAGCGCTCGACCGGGGCGCCGCCGATGGACTGGCCCATGCGCAGGAAGTAGTAGGCGGGCAGGGCGTCGTGGTGCACCGCGGTGTTCTGGGAGTTGACCGAGCACCAGGTGTCCGGGGCCAGCACGGCGGCCTCGCCGCCGTAGGCGGTGACCCTCGGCCGGACGGCGAGCCGGGTGATCGCGTCCACATCGGGGTCGTCGAGCCACAGCCCGGCGTTGACGCGGACGTCGGCCGTCTCCTCCGTGCTGGTGACCTCGGTGCCGGCCGTTCGTGGAGCGTAGGGGAAACCCCGTGGGAAGACCCGGCAGGGGCTGACGGTCAGCAGGTCGCAGGCGTTGAACCAGCCGTTGCCGGCCGAGACCACGCGGTGGCGCGCCGGGCCCTGGAGCACGATCCGGTGTTCGTCGAGGAACGGCCTGTCGACCGGCAGGTTGTCGTCGTCCATGGACACCGCCAGGGCGCTGTCGTTCAGGTACGACAGCAGATAGCCGATGTTGCGCCGGTTGTCGGAGTCGTAGGGGATGAGATCGGGGATCCCGAGCTTCGCCAGCAGCCGGTCCTGCTCCTCCACATCGGGGGCCACGATCGTGGCCCCCCGGCGGCGGGCCCGCTCGCAGGCCTCGTAGAACGTGCTGGGCGTCTTGCGGTCGGGGATGACGACGAGCCGGGCGCCCTCCTCGGCAAGCGCGTCGGCGAAGTGGTCCAGGAACGACCCGGAACCGATGGTCGTCATGACGATATCGATGGTCTCAGACATGTGGTCACTCCAAAGAGGGAATGTCGCGCCAGTGCCGCAGCCGCGAGGACGCGGTGATGAGCGGGGCGCTGAGCCAGAGGAACATCACGACGGCCAGTCCGAGCCGCGGGCCGAACAGGCTCCCCAGGCCGCCGCCGACGAGCCCGCCGAAGAAGAGCATGCCCCGGCTGACGAACCGGACGCAGGCGAGCGTCCGCTGCAGCAGATCGGATGGTGTCAGCAGTTGTACGAGCGTGGCCTGCCCGACGGTGAAGACGGCGTATCCGGCGTGGAAGAGGGTGGCGCCCATCAGGAACAGGGACAGTCCGGGGCCCGGCCGGGTCAGGGGCAGCAGCAGTCCCGCCGGGGCCAGGACGGTGGCCGGGATCCAGACCGAGCGCGCGGTGCCCAGGCGGCGGCTGACGCGGCCCGCGCTGAACGCGCCGATCAGCCCGCCGATGCCCACCGACCCCAGCAGCATGCCCAGGGTGCCCGGGGCGATTCCGACGTCGTCGGCCAGGAAGATGACAACGAGCGCCTCGTACGCGGCGAAACAGCAGTTTCCCACGGCCGAGCCCGCCATCGAGGCCAGGATGACACGCTGTCGGGTAACGAACCGGACGGCCTCCGCCAGCTCGGTCCACATGCCACCGGCACGAGCCGAGGATCTGGTGGACTCGATGCGGGAGCGCATGAGCAGATTGCACGACGCGGACACCAGGAATCCGGCCGTGTTGACCAGGGGGGCGTGCTCGGGGCCGAGCAGTTGCACCGTGAACCCCGCCACCGTCGGCCCGAAGGCCAGCGACACCGCGCGGGCAATCTGTAATCGGATGTTGCCGTAGACGAGCTTGTCCTTCGGCAGCATCCGCGGCGGCATGGACAGGTACACGATCTCGTAGAACACCGTGGCACAGCTGACCAGGATGTTGGACAGGTACAGATGCCACAGCGCCAGGTGTCCGAGCGCGGACAGGACCGGCACCATGGTCACGACCGCCGCGCGGCTGAGGTCGGTCAGCAGGAGCACCGTGCGCGGCCGCAGCCGTGTGCTGTACACCCCGGCCGGCAGGGTGACGACGAGCCACGGCAGATAGCCCGCCGCGGTGATCAGACCGACCTCGCCCACCGTCGCCCCGAGGGTCCGGGCCGCGAGCAGGGGGAAGGCGACCACCGTCGCCATCCCGCACAACTGGCTGATGCCGCTGCCGACCCACAGCAGGCGGAAGTCCCGTTCGCGGACGGACTCCGGAGCCGTGGCCACGGGACCGGACATCACTGGTGCTCCCTTCCGCCCGGCACGGGTCGGATCTCGGTTCGGAAACGCCCGGCGGCTCACGGACGCGCTTGCCGGCCGGGGGTGCCGGCGATGAATGCCTCGACGGCTTCGTATGCCTCCGAGTCACGGTACTGCTCGGGTGGCGACTTCATGAAATACGACGACGGTGCCGTCAGCGGGCCACCGATCCCGCGGTCGAGCGCGATCTTGGCCGCCCGTACGGCGTCGATGACCACGCCCGCCGAGTTCGGCGAGTCCCACACCTCGAGCTTGTACTCCAGCGACAGCGGGACGTCGCCGAACGCCCGGCCCTCCAGCCGCACGTAGGCCCATTTGCGGTCGTCGAGCCATGGCACGTGGTCGGAGGGCCCGATGTGCACGTTGTTCTTCTCGATGCCGCGGTCGACCTGTGAGGTCACCGCCTGGGTCTTCGACGTCTTCTTGGACACCAGCCGCTTGCGTTCCAGCATGTTGCGGAAGTCCATGTTCCCGCCGACGTTGAGCTGCATCGTGCGCTCGAGGTGGACGCCGCGGTCCTCGAACAGCCGGGCCAGCACCCGGTGCGTGATCGTCGCGCCCACCTGCGACTTGATGTCGTCGCCGATGATGGGCACGCCCGCCTCGGTGAATTTCGCGGCCCACACCGGATCGGAGGCGATGAACACGGGCAGCGCGTTGATGAACGCCACGCCCGCGTCGATCGCGCACTGTGCGTAGAACCGGTCCGCTTCCTCGCTGCCGACGGGCAGATAGGAGATCAGCACGTCGGCCCGCGACTGCCGGAGCACCTCCACCACGTCGACCGGTTCCTGGTCCGACTCGGTGATGGCCTCGCGGTAGTACTGGCCCAGACCGTCCAGAGTGGGCCCGCGCCGCACCGTGACGCCGGTGGGCGGGACATCGCAGATCTTGATGGTGTTGTTCTCCGACCGGGAGATGGCGGACGAGAGGTCCTGCCCGACCTTCTTGGCGTCCACGTCGAACGCCGCGACGAACTCCAGGTCGCGCACGTGGTAGCCGCCGAAGTCGACGTGCATCAGCCCGGGCACCCGGGTCGCGGGGTCCGCCTCGGCGTAGTAGTGCACTCCCTGCACGACCGACGCGGCGCAGTTGCCGACGCCCGCGATCGCCACCCGAATCCTGTCCATGGTTCTTCCCTTCGCGAAATCTCCGGGCCGCAGGCCCGGATTGCCTTGACGGCCGGTCATCCCCTCGCGCCGCCGGCCAGGACGCCACCGGTCATGGCTCCACCGGGACCGCTCCCGACCGGGCCGACCGCTCCGCGGCCAGCGCACAGCGCAGCGCCTCGTACGAGTCGCGCCAGCCGCCCGCGGCCGGGTCACCGGCCCCGCCGGCGGCCGAGGCCAGGAACGCCCGCACCTGTTCCCGGTAGGCGGTGGCGAACCGGTCCCAGTACCCGCGGAAGCGCGGGAGCGCCGCGCCGCCCGACCCCGGTTCGGCCGCGCGGGCGGGCCCCGCCGCCACATGGCCTCGCTCGCCCAGCACTTCGGCACGGACGTCGTAGCGCACGGGCTGCCACCGCCCCGCGGCGAGCACGGCCTGTGTGCCGTCGTCGAGCCGGATCATCGCCGTGACCGTGTCGAAGTCGCCGATGTCCGTCAGCTCCGGGCAGGACAGTGCCGCGCCGTCGGCGACGACCTGGACGATCCCGCGCCCGGTCAGCCATCGCACCATGTCGAAGTCGTGCAGCATGAGGTCGGTGAAGATCGAACCGCTCTCGCGGAGCCGGGCGATCGGCGGCGGCGACACATCGTGCGACACCAGCCGGAGCGACTGCAGACGGCCCAGCTCTCCGGAGCTGGTGCGGGCCCGCAGGTCGGCGAAACCGGGGTCGAAGTGCCTCTGGAACCCCACCCACAGCGGAACCCCGCGCGCCTCGGCCAGCCTGCCCAGCGTCTCGGTCTGCCGGAGGTCGGTGGCCAGCGGCTTTTCGCACAGCGTGGGCACCCCGGCCTCGATCAGCGCCCCGACCAGCTCCGGATGGCTCGTGGTGGCTGCCGTCACCAGCGCCGCGTCACAGCCACCGGACACCAGTTCCCCGACCGAGCCGGCGACGCTCCCCGACGTGGTCTGCCACGCCAGTTTCTCGGCGCGGTCGCGGTCCGCGTCCACGAAGACCAGCCGCCGGTGACCCAGCGCCTCGAGGTGTTCGGCGTACATCGCGCCGATCCGGCCGCAGCCCACGACGCCGACGACCGCGTGCGCGCTCACCGGCTCACCCCCGCGGCCCGCGCGACGGCGGAATGGGCCAGGGCGACCAGGTCCGCCGACCCGCGGCGCTCCCGCAGGCGGGCGCCCCACCGCGCGGCCCGCTCGGTGAACCGGGCGTCGCCGAGGACCTCGGCGATGCCCTGCCGGACATCGCCGACGCGGACGCACGGCTGGTCGGACGGGCCGGAGTACCGGTCGCTGAAGGACAGCCGCCCGTGAGCGGTGGTCGCACTGGTCCGCAGCAGGACGCCGGATCCGGTGGCCTCGACCAACTGCCGTCCGTTCATCTCCTGTTCGGACATGAACGGCATGACGACCGAGGGCTTGCCGTGTTCGAGAGTGGCCAGCACGGTGGCCGAACCCCCGTGGCTCAGCACCACATCGGCCCACGTCAGCGGGGTGTCCAGGCCGGTGAAGCCCGCCACGACGACATTGTCCGGCACCGTCAGATCGCCCTCGAAGGCGAAGCCGCTGGAGACGTACACGCTCCACGGCTGCCCCGCGCAGGCGTCCAGCACGTTCTGCAGGGCCTGGCGGCCCACGGTGCCTCCGCTGCCGATGGTGACGTACACCTTCGGCCGGCCGGTCTCCGGGGGCGTGGGGGTGCCGGCCGCCACCACCGGGTTCCAGTACATCGGTCCCACGTAGTGCAGATCGCCCCGGTGGGGCGGCCCCTCGACCGGTTCCAGGTCGGGCAGGCTGGACACCAGGGTGACCTCGCCCCACAGCAGGTGCTCCGCCCGGGCCACCGGCCCCAGCCCCAGCTCGCGCGACATCCGGTCCCAGACCGGGAGGCTCGGCGGGTGCGGCAGCAGGTCCCGCGGCGCCACCGTCGACCACGGCATCCATCCGTTCGGCCTCGGGGTGATGAAGTCCGCGTCGGCGAGGGAGACCACCGGGATGCCCGCGGCCCGCGCGGCGAGGGCCGCGGTCGGACACATGTCGATGACCACCACCGTCGGCCGGTACGCCTCGATCAGACGGGTGTCCGCCGCGACCCGCTGCCGGACGCGCTCGATCCGGTGGTACGTGGCCGCGACCGCGAACACCCGCTCCACATCGGCGAACGGCAGATACGGCGGCATCGGGTGCCGGTCGGGCGGGCGGGGGGCCTCGGGGGCGGAGTCCAGCACCGGGAAACCGGCCTCGCGCACCATGGCGCTGATGCCGCAGTCCGCGAACGCCACGCTGTCGCCCGCCTCGGCCAGCGCCTGGGCCAGTACCAGGCACCGGCCGGTGTAGGCCGCGCCGCCTCCCCAGCCCCAGGGGAAGAACAACACTCGTTCACTCACGCGTCCTCCTGCTCGTTCGGTCGTCCCTGGTCGTTCAGGCCGTCATTCCGCCGTCCACCGCGATCACCTGCCCGGTGACGTACGACGCCGAAGAGGAGCACAGGAAGGCCACCACCGAGGCGATCTCCTCGGCACGGCCCGCCCGCCCGAGCGGTGTCCGGCTCACCACCTCGTGCCGCGCCCTGGCGGGCAGGAGGTGATAGGCGGGGGTGTCGGCGACCAGGCCGGGGGCCACGCAGTTGCAGGTGATCCCGTACCGCCCGTACTCCCTGGCCACCGTCCATGCCAGCCCGTGCAGACCGGACTTGCCCGCCGCGTAGGCGGCCTGGCCCGGCTGCCCCCGCAGGCCCGCCACCGAGGACACCAGGACGACGCGTCCGCCCGCGTGCCGCGTCATGGCCCGCACCCCGGCCTGCAGACAGCGGAACGCCCCGCTGAGATTGACCGCGATCTGCTCGTCCCACTCGTCCTCCGGAACGCCCAGCAGCAGCCGGTCCCGGTGCACCCCGGCATTGACCACCAGGGCGTCCAGACGGCCGAATTCCTCGACGACCCGCCCGACGACCCGTCTGCCGCTGTCCGGGCGGGTCAGGTCGGCCGACAGCGCGACCGCGGCCGCGCCCGCCGTCCGGAGCTCCTCGGCGACGGCCGCCGCCGCTTCCTCGTTCCGGTGCGCGTGCACCCCCACGGCGTAGCCCGATCGGGACAACTGCTGGGCTATCGCCCGCCCCAGCGGGCCGGAACCCCCGGTCACCAGGGCTGCCCGGTCGCTCACGTCATCGATTCCTGGCGCAGGGGGAAGCACGTGTTCTCGATATGCGCGAACCGCGTGCGCAGCCGGGCGGACGCCCCGGGGTCCGGTGGGCTCTCCTGGCCGCCCGCGGCGACCAGGGCCTCCCGCAGCCGGTTCAGCGAGGTCCGCAGCGGACGGCTCAGCTCCATGACGCGCGGGTACACCGCGAGCGGATCCGGTTGCTCGTGCGCCGCGATCAGGGCGATCCCCAGCCGCTTGGCGCGGACCCGGGCGTCGAGCGCGGCGGTCCGGACCGCGGCGATCTCGGGGGGCAGAACGGGCTCCTCGCCGGAGGGCGAGGGCACGGCGAGCGCGTTGCCGTAGATGAACAGCTGGGGCTGGATGTCGCCGAGCACCAGCACATGCAGCGCACGGGCCGTCACCAGCCCCAGACCGCTCTCGGTGAGCTGGTCCAGGAGCTCACCGAGCGCGTGTGCCCCCACCGACAGCAGCGCGGTGTCCCGGGCCAGCCGTTCGGCGAAGTACCGCTCCACGTCGCTGTCGTCCGGCGCGCCGGTCACCGTGACGGTGCCCACCCAGGTGAACAGCGCCCGCAGCTCGGGCGTGAGTGTCCAGTGGCGCCGGAAGCCGTCGTCCAGGTCGGCATCGGTGTCCAGCACGGTCATCACGCTGTCGTCAGCGGACCAGCGCACCGCCAGTACCGCGTGGTCATGGAAGTGGTAGCGGCCTTCGTACACGTCGCCGGGCAGGTGGAAGCGGTCCGGCAGCACCATGACCGGCTCACCGGCGGTCAGGCGCTCGAGCACGAAGGGCACATTGCGGCTGCCGTCGTCGAACTCCGTGCGGTAGTCCACCCGGCAGCCGTCGAAGTCCTTCGCCAGATCCCGGCCCACCGGATCCAGCGGGCCGTTGAGCGCACGGGCGACGGCCAGTGAGTCGAGCCCCCGGAAGCGGAGGACGGCCTCGACGCAGCGCAGTACGCAGTTCAGCCCGTCCAGCGCGCGGTCCCGCCACCCCAGCGCCCCCAGCTGGTCGAACCGTGGCACCATCGCTTCGGTCACCGCAGGTCACGTCCCGCGGTGCGGGCGCGGGCGACCAAGGTGTCGGCCAGGTGACCCAGGTTCTCGAAGACCGTCCAGTCGGTCTCCTCCTCGCTGTAGGGCACTCCCCACTGCTCCTCGAAGCGGGAGAACACCACGATCAGGTCCAGCGAATCCATGCCGATCTCGTCGAGCGTGGTGGTTTCGCTGAGCTGATCGGGCAGGTGGGGCCGTTCCGCGAGCACGGTGGTGATGAGCTCCAAGGCCAGCCGGCGGTCAACCTGCTGGGTGTTGGCACTGTCGGTCATGTGCGCGTCCCTCTCCTCATGGTGTGCGTTGGCGTGTGCGTCCGCGTCCGCCTGGGGGCGGTGGGTCAGTCCCCGCCCTCCATCAGCAGGCCCCTGCGGACCTTTCCGCTGCCGGTTCTGGGCAGCTTGTCGACCCTCCGGATCACCGTGGGCACCTTCACCGTCATGAGCTGCTCACCGGCCCGGCGGCGCAGTGCCGCGGTGTCGAACCCCTCGGCGTCCGCCTCGACGAAGGCCCACACCTGCTGCTCCCCCGAGGGCCCCGGCCGGCCCACCACGGCGCAGTCGCTGATCCCGGGGAGGCTGCGCAGGACGGTCTCCACCTCGATGGGGGAGACCTTGTTCCCGGCGATGTTGATGAGCAGGTCGGCGCGCCCGGTCAGCCGGAGCCCGCCGTCGTCGAGCACCCCGAGGTCGCCGGTGGTGACCCATCCCTCGTCGTCGGCGAGGGCCACCGCACGCCCCTCCTCCAGCCGGACGGGGGACAGACCGGGGAACCGTGCCGCCACCGGGCCCGGCTCGCCCGAGCCCGCCGTCAGCCCGACCCCGGGGAGAGGGTGTCCGACGCTGCCGCTGCCGCCGGCCGGGGTGAGGGTCAGCTGACCGAGTTCGGAGTTGCCGTAGTGGTCGTACACGGCGATACCGGCGTCGTGCCAGGCCGTGACCGCCTGAGCGGGGAGGGTGTCGCCCGCGCTGACGCACCGGTCCCAGGAGCCCGCGCGGGGCACCCCGCCCCGGCCCCACCAGTCCAGGACCACCGGAACGCTCTGCAGGACGGTGGGCCGGTGGCGCTCGGCCAGCAGCGCGGCGCGCGCCGGGGTCAGCGGGCCGGGTGGCACGAGCTGGCAGGCTCCCGCCGACAGGACGGCCAGGGTGCCCGCCTCGATCGCGTAGCTGTGGCCGAGCGGACTCGTGGTGAGCACGACGTCATCGGCGTCGAGGCCGAGCTGTCGCGCGAACGCGGCCGAGTTGCGCAGGGTCCCCGGCCACTCGCGGGAGATCACCTTCGGCCGGCCGCTGGTGCCCGAACTGCTCACCGCGAAGGCCGGTTCCCCTCCGCTCCGCCCGGCCGGCGCCAGCCGCGTCACCAGACCGCGGTCGAGGCTCAGCTCCGCGCCGAAATCGGCCAGCGCGGCCGAGCGCTCCGCGTCGCCGGCCCGCTCCTGCACCACCAGCACGGCCGCGTGCAGGCTGGTCGCCGCGGCGAAGTCCACCACCGAGTCCAGCGAGGACGTGAGGACGGCGCCGACCCGGACCCCCGGGCCGACCCCGGAGGACCGCAGCTCCCGCGCACGCCTGGTGACCTCGCGCTCCAGCTCGGCGTAGGTCACCGAGCGCTGACGGTCCACCAGCGCGCGACGGTCCCCCCGGCCGGCCCGGCGATGTCCGGTGACGACGTCCAGCAGCGTGTCGTCCGTCATGGTCAACCCTCCTTGTACGCCGTGCAGCGGTAGCCGTGTCGCCTGCCCGCCGCGGCCACGGTCACCGTGGCCGCCTCGCGGTCGCCGGCCACCACCGCGGCCAGCTCCGCCAGCGGGGCGGTCGCGCGTACGTCGGCCGACCGCGCCGCCGACGGGGGGCACTTCTCGACCGGGCCGGTCCGCGCGAGCACGCGGGCGCCCCGTGCGCGGGCCCGCGAGGCCCGCTCCAGGACCAGGAACGCCGCCCACCCCGTCACCGGTTCGCTGCCGCAGGCGCGGGCGGCGGCGGGGCTGAACAGTTCGTACGCTCCGCAGAGCACCGGGGCGTCCCCCGCCAGCCGGATCCTGCGCTGCCCGATCGCGAGGGCCTGCATCCCGGCGCCGGGCCCGAGCACGGTGGCGCAGTAGCCGCCCAGCCCGTGGCGCAGGCAGATCAGCGACGTCACCCCGTGCGCGTTGAAGTACAGGAAGGACTCGGGAGCCAGGGAGGCGCGCGCACCGGCGTCCAGCCGGGCGCGGATGGACTCCGCCACATGTCCCGAGCCGTACACCGAGCCGGTGACGCAGCCGGTGCCCGCCGGGTCCGGCGCACCGGCGCCGGTGAGCGCGCGGCCCGCCAGCTCGGCGACGCGTTCCGGGAGTTCCCGTGTCCAGGTGTTCACCTCGCGCCAGCCCTCGGCGCCCGCCGTGTGCGCGCGCCACAGGTCCTCGGTGTCGACCTCACCCGAGGACACGGCCGTGATCACCACGTGGTCGTCCATCAGGCCCTCCGCAGGACGAGCGCGGTGTTCATCCCGCCCAGGCCGCAGGACACGCTCAGCGCCGTCCGCAGGTCCGGCATGGGCCGAGGGGCGTCCTCGACCACCAGGTCGAGGCCGTCGCAGACCGGGTCGACCGGCTCGGCGCCCCAGGTGGGAGTGACCGCACGATGAGTCAGGGACAGCACGCAGGTCAGGGCCTCGACGGCGCCCGCACCGCCCTGCAGGTGCCAGAGCACCCCCTTCACGCTGTTGACGGGCACCGAGGACAGCCGCGGGCCGAACACCGCGCGCAGCGCCTCGATCTCCGCGGTGTCACCGCGCCGGGTTCCCGGTCCGTGGGTGTTGACGAAGTCGATGTCCTCCGGTGCCAGCCCGGCGTCGGCCAGGGCGAGCCGTACGGCCAGCTCGATGCCGTCGGCTCCGGGGGCGGCCAGATGGCCGGTGGCGTTCGTCATCCCGCAGCCGGCCAGCACCGCCAGGGGGCGCCCGGCGGTGCCGGGTCCGGTGCCGCCGAGCGGTTCGAGCCTGAGCACGGCGGCGCCTTCGGACAGGCCGATACCCCGCCGCCGGGTGCTGAAGGGCCGGCACCCCTCCGGGCCGAGGGTGCGCAGTGAGTTCAGGCCCAGGAAGGCCATGTCGGTGACGGCGTCGGCGCCGCCCGCCACGGCGGTGGCCGCCTCGCCGGCCGCCACCAGGTCCCGGGCCACCGCGATGGCCGCCGCGCCCGAGGCGGAGGCGTTGGCGATGGTGAGGGCCTCGCCGCCCAGTCCGGTCCGCTCGGCGCAGGCGGGGGCCAGTTCCCCCGCGCAGTATCCCGGCCGGGGCGGGACGGCACCGGGATCGGTGGTCCCCAGCACCAGCGCCACCCGCTCGCGCACGGCGCCGTCGAGCCCGTCGAGTGCCTCCGACACGGCGGTCTCGGCGAGGTCCAGCGCGCGCCAGGTGCCGTCCCCACCGGTGGGCCCCGGCACTTCACCGGACGCGCCGAGGGTGGCGCCGGTGGCGTCGAACGCCGTGATGGGCGGGCGGTGCGCCCGGCCGGTGGACAACGCCTCCCACAGCGCGGCCACGCCGACGCCTCCCGGGCCGCACACCCCCAGACCGGTGACGGCGACCGCGCTTCCCTGGGTGCTCATCGCGGATCACCTCGGTCCAGGGCCGTGGCCAGCGAGCTGATGCTCGCCGATTCGAGAACGGCGTCGTCCGGCAGGGTCACGCCCAGCTCCTGCTCCAGCTCCCCGACCACCGTGATGAGCAGCACCGAGTCGACCCCGGCGGGCGCCAGCGGATCGGTGTCGGCCAGCCACGGCAGACTCGCCTCTTCCTGAAGCTGGTGTGCGAGCTTGCTCCGCACCAGCGCCAGCAACTTCTGGTGGCTGTCCACGGTTACGCCACCTTCGCCGCGACCTCGAACGCCGCGTCGCACGCCGCCAGGGTGTGCTCGAGGTCGGCGTCGGTGGTGGCGGCGCAGACGAACCAGTGATGTGTCGGGTGCAGCAGCACACCCCGGCGGGTGGTCTCCGCGAAGAACGCGTCCTGCATCGCCCGTGACCGGCCCGGGTCGGGGTGGGTGAACGCCAGGAACGGCATCTGTGGCACACCGCGCACCCGGGCCGGGACGCCGTGGCGCCCCACCAGCTCGGTCAGGCCGCTCTGCAGCCGGACGCCCAGCCGGCGGACCCTGTCCAGTACGGTCCCGTCGGCCAGTTGGTCGATCGTCGCCACGGCCGCCGCCATCGACACGGTGTTGGAGTAGAAGGTGGACGAGATGTGGGTCTGCCCGACCATGGCCATCACCTCGGCCCGGCCGGTCAGCGCCGACACCGCCCAGCCGTTGGCCATCGCCTTGCTGAACGTGGCGAGGTCGGCCCGCACGCCGTACAGCTCCTGCGCGCCGCCCAGGGCCACCCGGAACCCGGAGCGCATCTCGTCGAAGACCACCAGGGCCCCGTGCTCATGGGCCAGATCGATGGCGCCCTGGAGGAAACCGGGTTCGGGACTGTCCAGTTCGAACGGCATCAGCAGCAGACAGGCCACCTGCCCGGCATGCCGCCGGAAGACCTCCCGCAGGTCGTCGAGGTCGTTGTACCGGAAGGTGTCGACCTGGGTGCGCACCGTGTCGGGGATCCCGCCCGGCCGCTGGGCGGCCCAGTCGTGCCACCCGTTGTAGCCCCAGCGCACCACCCGGTCGCGGCCGGTGTACGCCCGGGCCAGCCGCACCGCCGCACTGGTGGCGTCCGACCCGGTCTTGAGCAGGAACACCCGCTCCGCGCCCGGGATGATCCGCACCAGGCGTTCGGCCAGCTCGATGTGCGTCCGCTTGCGAAGCGTGATCGAGAAGCCCTCTTCGATCTCCTGCTGGGCGGCTTTCGTCACGGCCGGATCCGCGTGGCCGAGGATGATCGTGCCGTAGGCCAGGATGTAGTCCAGGTACTCGTTGCCGTCGGCGTCCCAGACGCGGGCGCCCCGGGCCCGCTCGCCGTAGACGGGATAGGCCCCCTCCACCAGCCGGTCCCGCTCGATGACGTAGTCCTTCTCGGACAGCGTCGCGTCGACGAGCCGGCCGCGGGCGAGCAACTTCATGGAATTGTCGAGCCGGAGCGCTCCGGTGTGGTCGGTCACGGCATGGTCCCCTCTAGAGCCTGACGTCCTGGTGTTCGCCTTGTTCGCAGGTCGCGCGCCCCGCCGGTGCGGCGGGCCGCCTCGCGGTCACAGGACGACCGGCCCGGACCGGGTCCCGCGGACGAGCCTGCCGGGCAGCGCGCCGGTGGCCTCGCCCTCGCGGAAGGTGATCTCGCCGGCCACCACCGTCGCCACATAGCCGTCCGCCTTCTGGATCAGGCGGCCGCCGCCCGCGGGCAGGTCGTGGACGAACTCCGGGGAGCGCAGGCTGAGCCGGTCGAGGTCGATGATGTTGATGTCGGCCCGGTACCCGGGGCGCAGCAGCCCCCGGTCGCGCAGCCCGTACAGCTGCGCGGGCTCCCAGGTCTGCTTCTTGACGACGAACTCCAGCGGCAGCCGGGCCCCCCGGCTGCGGTCGCGCACCCAGTGCGTCAGCATCGACGTCGGCGTGCTGGCGTCGCAGATGAGCCTGCAGTGCGCCCCGGCGTCGCTGAGCCCCAGCACCGCCTGCGGATGCAGCAGCATCTCGCGGATCGGATCGAGGGTGTACTCCGAGTAGCCGAGCAGCGGACGGAAGATCATGCCGCTGGTGTCCTCGGAGGTGAGGAAGTCGTAGATCAGTGTTTCCGGGTTCTGCCCGGTGCGCCGCGCGATGGCGTCGAACGACTCGTCGGCCCCGGGCTCGTAGTCGGGCTGGTTCGCCTTCATCGGGAAGTGGCGCTCGTAGCCCTGGGGGAACAGCGACGAGCGGGGGTCGGCGTCGTCCGGGGCCTCGCCCAGGATCTTCTCCCGCAACGCCGGATCACGCATCGCCGCGCGCCGCTCGGCCGCGGGCAGATGGGCGATCCTCTTGTAGGACGGCCGCCGGCGGAACGGGTGGGTGGAGTCCAGGCTGATGATGATGCTGAAGGGCCGGCCCGCCACCTGGGGGTGCAGATCCGCGCCGCCCGCCACCGCGTCCTCGGCGACCTGGAGCAGCTCGCGCCACCCGTCCGGGTCGTTGTCGTTCTGGAACAGCCCGAAGGTGATCGGCCGGCCGACCGCGGCCGACAGCCTGCGCATCCACTTGATCTCGCCCAGCGGGTCGTCCACCTTCTCGCCGCCCGCCCCCAACGGCACGAGCTGGAACACGCCGGTGCCGACCTCACCGAGCACACCGCCGAGCGCGAACAGCTCGTCCTCGGCGGCGAAGGTGCCGGGCACCGGATCGCCGGTGATGGCCAGATGGGTGACGGTGCGGGAGGTGGAGAAGCCGATGGCGCCCGCCTGGAGCCCCTGACGGACGAGCGCGCACATCCGCCGCAGGTCCTCCTCGGTCGGCGGCTCGTTGGCGGCGCCCCGGTCGCCCATCACATACGCGCGCAGCGCACCGTGCGGGACCTGCGCGGCGACGTCCATCACCCGCGGCAGGCGCTCGACGGCGTCGAGGTACTCGGGGAAGGTCTCCCACTCCCAGGTGATGCCCTCGGACAGCGATGCGCCGGGGATGTCCTCGACCCCCTCCATGAGGCCGATGAGCCAGTCGTGGCGGTCCGGCTGGGCCGGCGCGAAGCCGACCCCGCAGTTGCCCATCACCACCGAGGTGACCCCGTGCCAGCAGCTCGGGGTGAGCTGGGGGTCCCAGCTGACCTGGCCGTCGAAGTGGGTGTGGATGTCCACGAACCCGGGGGTGACGAGGTGGCCCCCGGCGTCGATCTCGGTCCGGCCGCGTCCGGGGACCCGGCCCACCCTGGTGATCACGCCGTGGTCGACCGCGACGTCGCCGGTGCGCACGGGAATACCGGACCCGTCGCACAGCGAGCCGTTTCGAATGATCAGGTCATGCATGGTGGTCCGGCCTCCTCGTGTCGTCTGCGTGCCACTGCCCCGCCGGTGCGAAGAGCAGGTTCTGATAGACGTAGTGGGTTCGCGGCCGGTGGGGCACCGGTGTGCCGCGCCGCAGTTCCCACGGCTCGTAACCCGCGGTCATCAGCGTGTCGACCAGCTCCCGGCTCGATGGCGCGCCGGGCACGTCGAGATCGCCGACCTCGAGCGAGATCACCGGTCGCCGGCGGGCCAGCAGATCACGCATCCCCTCCAGGACGTGCGCCTCCGCGCTCTCGGCATCGATCTTCACGAAGTCGACGTCGATGCCTTCGGCGCGCACGTGTTCATCCAGGCTGACCGCGTCCACGGTGAACGGCACGGACGGGACCCGCTCCCGGACGGCATCGGGCAGGCGCGCCCGGAAGGCCGAGTTGTAGGCGCTGTATCCGAGTCCGTGGTCATGGAAGACGAGTTCTTCCCTCTTCGACCAGACCGCCGCGGGCACGACCGAGGCGTTGGGGAGGCGATCGACGTTCCTCCGCAGGACGGAGAGGGTGGACGGGGTCGGCTCGAACGACCACACCTTCCCAGCGGGCCCGACCAGCGCGCTCGCCAGCATCGTGTAGTAGCCGATGTGGGCGCCGACGTCGACCACCGTGGAGCCGGGACGCACGTGGGAGAGGAGGAAGGCGGTCAGGTCGTAGTCCACGAAACCGTAGCGGTGGATGGACACCGACACCTCTTCCGGCAGCGCGATCGACATCCGCTGCCCCCAGAAGGTCTTCGCGGTCGAGGGGCGGCCCTCACCACGGTGCCGGCCCGCCCGAAGCGCACGGGTGCTCGGGTACGACGTTCTGATCGGGTGGCGCAGGCGTTGCGCGAGTCCGCGGAACCCAGCCGTGTGGGAGCGACGGTCGAGCGCTGACCGCCAAGCGGTACGGTCACTTCTGGTCATGGCACAACCTGCTCCCGGGGGTCGGGGCCGCAAGGGGAATGGGGCCGGGCTTTGACGGGCGTGGCCGGGGCGGGGGAGCCTCAGCGGGGGAGCACCCGTCCGGAGTGCTCCACGGGCGTTCTCGCGCTGGTGAAGGGGTTCGCGCTCCAGGTCTCCCGGCTGTCCGAGCCGAGCCGCGCGAGTTCCGCGTCCACCATGATCTGGGCCAGCCGGTACACCGATGTCCGTGCGGTCCAGCCGAAGGCTTCGCGGGCTTTGCCGGCGTCTCCCACCAGGGTGTCCACCTCGGCCGGACGCAGATAGACATCGTCGTACCGCACATGCTCGCGCCAGTCGAGGCCGACGTGGGAGAAACAGTGCTCGGCGAACTCCCGCACGGTGGAGCCGATCCCCGTGGCCAGCACATAGTCGTCCGGCTGGTCGAGCTGCATCATGCGCCACATGCCCTCGACATACTCCGGGGCGTACCCCCAGTCGCGGACGGCGTCGAGGTTGCCCAGGAAGACGTGCTTCTCGAAACCGGCCTTGATGCGCGCCGCCGCCCGGGCGATCTTGCGGGTCACGAACGTCTCGCCACGCCGGGGCGATTCGTGGTTGAACAGGATGCCGTTGACGGTGAACATCCCGTACGCCTCACGGTAGTTGCGCGTCATCCAGTAGCTGTAGACCTTGGCGGCGCCGTACGGGCTGCGGGGGTGGAAGGTGGTCCGCTCGTTCTGCGGCGGCGGCGCGGCGCCGAACATCTCCGAGGACGACGCCTGGTAGTAGCGGATGTCCATCGCGGACATGCGGATGGCCTCCAGCAGCCGGGTGGTGCCCATCCCGGTGATGTCACCGGTGTTCTCCGGTTCATCGAAGCTCACCCGGACATGGGACTGCGCGGCCAGGTGGTAGACCTCGTCCGGCCGGACGCGCGCCAGGAGCGTCACCAGTCGGCTGGCATCGCTGACGTCGCCGTAGTGGAGGATCAGACGCCGGCCCGCGTCGTGCGGGTCGCGGTAGATGTGGTCCAGCCGCCGGGTGTTGAAGGTCGAGCTGCGGCGGACGATGCCATGGACTTCGTATCCCTTGTCCAGCAGCAGGTCGGCCAGGTAGGAGCCGTCCTGTCCGGTGATTCCCGTGATCAGTGCCCGCTTCACGGTGATCCGCTCAAGCCGGGTGCGTGGATTCCAGAGGTCATACTGATGAACCGTCCCTTCCCAGGGGTACGAAACCGGGGTTGAACTTCTCGTGGACGTACACCCGCCCGGCGCTGCCGCAGTCGATGACGTATTCCTTGCTCACACATGCGGGTGCGGCGCTGTCCAGCGGCCAGATGTCCCGTGACACGTCGATCGGTTCCCGGGTCAGTGTGAATCCCGCCGTTTTCAGGTAGGGGCCCAGCGGTTGTTCGGGCGGTGGTACCAGTTTTTGGCTGTCCCGTCCGGCGATCACGACCCGGTTCACGCTGATGACGTCCTTGCCCGAGGTGAGGATGGACGACCGGCGGTCGATCACCAGGGTGCCGGGGGAGGCTCCCAGGATATGGCACCCGATGTGCCGGACGCGTGCGGCGGGAAC
>NZ_BBOX01000021.1 GCF_001553455.1 Streptomyces hygroscopicus subsp. hygroscopicus | reverse complement strand
TGCGGCGGGAACCCGCCGCTGATGGTCGACCCGTACGCTGACCCGCTCGCCGACCAGGGCGTCGAGCAGCACGGTGGTCGATCCGTCCGCGCATACGAGCATCCTCGTCTGGGGCGGAGCCGAGGAGAATTGCTTCAGCCGATCTGTCATGTCATGACCCTCCCGGGCTGCGGGCGGACCGGCGCATGCGGACTCCTGACGGATGGTGTCATTTCCGGACGTTTGCCGGGAGCGAGTTCCGGAAGCGGTGGGGCATGCGGTGTTCGAATGCACAATGTTGTGCAGTTGGACACCGGCGGAAGGGCCGCCCGGATACCCGGGCTCACCGCCGTTCGAGCTTTCTGACGAACTCCTCCAGGTGGGCCGTGCACACTCTCATGGCCCGTGCGGCGATTTCGGCGCAGTGCTCGGGGACGCTGTTCACCACGATCGTGTGGTTGGTACCGACCACCATGGTCAGGCGCAGCCACTGAACCAGCATGCGGCCCGCCTCGGTGTGCCGCACGGACGGGTCGCGGGCCAGAAGCGCCAGGTCGTGCAGCAGCCCCGGGTCGGGCACCTGGCCGTTCTTACCCGGCGAGCCGGCCGTCGGCCGCCGTGCGACGGGTTCGCCGGAATTACGCTGACGAATGGTGCGGCGCCGCACGTCCTGGGCGGTCGATGGCGAGATGTTCGCCGCTCGCGCGATCTGGCGCAACGAGGCGTGCGGGTTCTCCTTGAGGAATTCCTCGGCGATCCTCCGGTTCTCCTTGGGGTTCACCGGCCTCGCCCGTCCGTCCACCCCGATCCGGGACTGCCTGGACCTGCCCGGTGGAAGCTGCTGCCGAATCCTGGCGACCGTCTGCTGGGCCAGTCCGGTGTATTTTGACAGAGCCCGGTCCGACATCGCCGGAAAGGTCTTGATGATTCTCTCCGCGGCGGCCCTGCGGTCCTCGCGGGTGAGGGGAAGACCGTGCTTCGTGTTCGACTGAACGGCGAACAGAAACGCTTCGCTTTCACTTCCCGAGAAGTAGCGGGCCCGGATGGTGGTGTCACCGCGCTCGGCCCTGGCCCGCAGACGATGCATGCCGTCGATCACGCGCAGGGATTCCTTGTGCACGATGATCGGTTGGAGTTCGTCGTCCAGTTCCGCTATGGCTCGCACATGTTTCGTGTTCTCGCCGTCGAGGCGAGGGGAATCCGCGGGCAGCAGGGAACCGATGGGCAGCAGCACACATTGGTCACTGAGGTACCGCTCCAGTGGAAGGAAGTGATCGGCAAGGTCCTCATGCGATAGGTCAGGAACGGTCGACATGATCCCCCAGAGGGTGATGGGCGCCGGTCGCAGAAAAGGCGTTGAAAAGGCGTTTCGTTTTCCCGCGCTTCTGCCCGACCCGTTCTCCGACACCATCCTTCGTGAGCCTGCACACGATGTGCAAGTGGTTGCCTGGTTGTCCGCACAGCGGGCAACCCCGAGGCCGCGCCCGCCACTTCCCGGGTCCGTCTCACCGGCGGCGGAAATCGCCGCCGCTGTTCTACTCTCATACGGGGGAGACATATGGTGGCGGCACCTGGCGGCGCACCCTCATCGCCGGACCTCGCGATCCGAACCGCCGCCCGTGGTGCGACGGCCACGCCTTCGCGGTGGCCGAGCCCGTTCTTCCGTACCGGCCATCAAAGACCGGCCATCAAAGAAGGGACGAGCCATGCCCCAAGTCCTCACTCGGACCACCGTCGGCATCGTCGGCGCGGGGCCCGCGGGCCTCATGCTCTCGCACCTGCTGGCCCGCGCGGGGATCGACTCGTTGGTGGTCGACCACCGGACCCGGGCCGGGATCGAGGCCACGAACCGCGCGGGCATCCTGGAGGCCGACAGCGTGCGCCTGCTGACCGGCACCGGGGTGTCCGACCGGGTACGCCGCGACGGTCAGCCCCACGCCGGCATCGAGCTGCGCTTCGGCGGTGAGAGCCACCGCGTGGACTTCCAGCGACTGGTGGGGGAGAGCGTGTGCCTCTATCCCCAGACGGACGTGTTCGCCGACCTCGCGGATGCCCGCGAGCGGGACGGCGGACGCGTGCACTTCGGCGTCTCGGGGACCCGGGTGGTGGACCTGGCCTCCACCAGGCCGGGGATCCTGTTCACCGACGCCGACGGTGTGGTGTGGGAGGTGCGCTGCGACATCCTGGTGGGTGCGGACGGGGCGCACGGCGTGTGCCGGTCGGCGGTGCCCGAGACGGCGCGCAGGCACTTTTTCCGCACCTACCCGTTCGCCTGGTTCGGTGTCCTCGTCGAAGCGCCGCGCAGTGCGGCCGAACTCGTCTACACCTACTCCGAGCGGGGTTTCGCGCTCATCAGCCAGCGCACCGAGTCGGTGCAGCGCATGTACTTCCAGTGCGACCCGGACGAGGACGCGGCGGCCTGGTCCGACGACCGGATCTGGGCGGAGCTGCAGGCACGGGTGCGCGGCGCGGACGGATTCAGCCTGCGTGAGGGGCCGGTGACCGACCGCTCCGTCCTGCGGTTCCGCAGCTTCGTGTGCGAGCCGATGCGCTACGGCGCCATGCTGCTGGCCGGGGACGCCGCGCACACTGTTCCGCCCACGGGCGCCAAGGGTCTCAATCTCGCCCTGGCCGATGCGCGGGTGCTCGCCGAAGTGGTGGAAACCGCCCTCGCCAAGCGGGACTTCGCGGTCCTCGACGAGTACGGACCCAGAGCGCTGCGGCGCGTGTGGCGGGCCCAGCACTTCTCCTACTGGATGACGACGATGCTGCACCGCCTGCCCGGCTCCACGGACTTCGACGTGCGCCGCCAGCTCGGCGAGCTGGCGGCGGTGGTCGGCTCCAGCGCGGGATCCGCCTACCTCGCCGAGGGCTACACCGGCTGGCCCGAGCCACGGCGCCGCTAGCGGGACCCCTGCCATGGCCAGAGCGGGACCCCTGCCATGGCCAGAGATTTACGGCAGGTGTTCAGGCTTCCTATGAAGGCGGAATAAGTGCAGATTTGAATTAATCAGAATCTGATTTGTCCGGTTGTGGGTCATGGGTGATCGGAGGATCATTCCTAGGACGCGCGATCCGGCCTGGGTGGCTGCTGAGCGGGATGACCGACCGGCGAGGCACAGCGCATCCGGGCCACTGCGCGGGTGTGGCCACACTTGAGTCCTGGCGGTCTGCGTGCGCCCAGGAACGTGACCGGGGCGCCGCTCATGGTGGACAGGGGGAGACGTGTCGGACGTGACAGGCGCCACGGCGGCTAATGGTCGTTTATTGCAACGGCTCCGAAAGGAAGCCGGTCTGTCGTTGCTGAGACTGGCCGAGCTGACGCATTACAACAAGGGCCACCTGTCCAAGGTCGAAAATGGCAGAAAGCCGATGAGTATGGAACTGGCCCAGGTGTGTGATCAGGTCCTGGGCACTCGCGGCGCACTGACCGAGCACGCGTATGCCACGGCGGCCAGAAGTCGGGGCGACAGATTGCCCCTGGCCCAACTCCCCGCCGCGCCGCGCCACCTGCACGGCCGTACCCGCGCGATGGCGCGCCTGGAGCGGTTGCTGCTGGGGCGGTCCGGCGCCCCGGGCGGGGTGCCCGTGGTGTGCGTCGACGGCATGCCGGGGGTCGGCAAGACGGCCCTCGCCCTGCGGTGCGCCCACGCCGTCGCGCACCGGTTCCCCGATGGAACGCTGTTCGCCAATCTGCGCGGTGACGACCGCCCGTTGGAACCGGGGGACGTCCTGGGAAGTTTCCTGCGGGCACTGGGTGCCCACCCGGACCGCATCCCCGACGACCAGCAGGAGCGGGCCGCGATGTACCGCTCCCTGTTATCGGGCCGGTCGGTCCTGGTCGTGCTGGACAACGCCACGGCCTCGGCGCAGGTCCAGCCGCTGTTACCCGGGTCCGAGGGCTGCGCGGTGGTGGTCACCAGCCGCCAGCACCTGACCGGACTGCTGGTCTCGCCCGCGCAGGCGACGCGCCTCACGCTCAGCCCGCTGGCGCTCCCGGACGCGGTGGACCTGCTCCGGTCCGTGATCGGCGACCAGCGGGCCGACGCGGAGCCCACGGCACTGGCCGGTGTGGCGATGCGGTGCGGCTCCGTACCGCTTGCCCTGCGCATCGCGGCCGTGTGGCTGGCCGCTCACCCTCGCCTGAGCATCGCCGACTTCAACCGCTACCTCACGGTGGACACCGGCCGCCTCGCCCTGCTGTGTGCCGGTGACGACGAAATGCAGGCCATTCAGGGGACGTTCCCGGAGCAGCGCGGGCGGGCCGGATCGCGGTCGTCCGGCTGTTCCGACTGCCGGGACTGTGCCGACGCCCATGGCGGTGGGCCCGAGCCCGTGGTGGTGGCGGGATGACGCGGTGGGCCCCTCGGCCGTCAGGGATGGCCGGTACGGCCGGACGCGGGTGAGGACGAACGACGTACGGAGGGCCGGCGCCAGCAACGACGACGTACTCGCAGACGCCCTCGGAGACATCCTCGGAGACGCCGAGTGCCCCGTCCTGGCCGAGCGGCACGCGTCTTCGGTGGCCACCCACCGCCGCCCCGTCCCGGGCAGGATGCTCCCGGCCCGGGACGTCCGCCCGGACACCCGGCCCGGCCCGCGGCTCCTACGGCCAGGCCCGCGCCCCGCTCGACCGGCACACCGCCCTCGCGGGCCCGGGGCCCGGCCGGGAGCTACCCGGTCCTGGCCGCCCTGTGCCCCGGGCCGCGGGGCTCCCGAGCACTCTCCGCTCAGCCGGCGCCGAACGCCTCCTTGACGGTCAGCGTGTCCTCGTACAGGTGCATGCGGACGATCCGGTTGTCCTCGACCACCAGGTGCATGGCCACCGGTGTGGTGAACTCCTTCCCCGTGGCCACGACGGTGTGCGTGAAGACCGCCAGCAGCACCACGTCACCACCGTCGACGATGACGCGCTCCAGCACGACCTTGCTCCTGCCGGGGGCGAAATGCGGCCACATCGTGGTGAAGTACGGCGCGACCTCCTCCCGGCGGGTACGCCGCCCGGTCCAGGGCAGCGCGTCACTGCCGGGGACGTGCCAGTCGATCTCCTCGGCGAACAGTTCCTGGATGCCGTCGGGGTCCTGCCTGCCGAGGCGCTCCAGGAACTTCTCGGCCACGGTCCGCGAGGTCTGCGTATCTGTTGCCATCGCCCTTGTCCTTCTTGCCTTTCTTGTTCTTCTTGTTCTTTGGCTGTTCGTTCGCTGAGGGAGGCCGGGACGGCCGCGGCGGCCCCGGCCGTCCCGGTGATGTGCCCGGACCCTGCGCGCGTCGGATGCGTCCCGCGTCGCCGGTTCGCCGCCTAGAGCTGTGTGGCGCCGCCGTCGACGAACAGTTCCGCGCCGGTGGTGAACGTGCTGTGGTCGCCGGCCAGGTAGAGGGCGGCGGCGGCGACCTCGTCGGGACGGCCGGCGCGGCCGAGCGGGGTCGGCGGGGCGGGCTCGGCCGTGGTGGGCCGGTCGTCGTGCGGGAAAGCGGCGAGGAGGTCGTTCAGGCCCGGGGTCTCGACGGGGCCGGGGGTGAGGGCGTTGACGCGGATTCCGCGGCCGGTCAGTTCGGCGGCCCAGGTGCGGGCGAGGCTGCGGATCGCGGCCTTGGTGGCGGCGTAGACGCCCAGGCCCGGGGTGGCCCGCAGGGCCGAGCTGGAGGAGAGCAGTATCACCGAGGCCCCGGCCGTCAGCAGCGGCAGCGCCTTTTGGACAGTGAAGACCGTGCCCTTGAGATTGATCGAGGTGGTGCGGTCGTACTCCTCCTCGGTGATCGCGCCGAGCGGGGCGTAGTCCCCGACCCCGGCGTTGGCCACCACGATGTCCAGGCGGCCGCTGCGGTTCGCGATCTCGGCGAAGAGCCGGTCGAGGTCGCCGAGGTCCGAGGCATCGCCCTGGATGGCGATGCCGCGGGCGCCGACCTGCGCGGCGGCGGCGTCCAGTGCGGCCTTGCGGCGCCCGGTCAGGTAGACGGTCGCGCCCTCGGCGGCGAACCGGCGGGCGATCGCCAGGCCGATGCCGCTGGAGGCGCCGGTGACGAGGGCGGTCTTGTCGTCCAGCTGTCCCATGAGACTCTCCAATTCCTTGATGTAACCATTTTTGTTACAATGAGGCCGCGGGGTGTGATCCCCTCGGTCAGGGGACGTCGACGGTCCGAGGTCAGACGGCTTTCAGGACGTCCCGCAACACGTCCTCCAGTGTGGTCTTGGCCAGCTCCCTGCGCAGGGCGGCCTCCACGTCGTCGTATACGGCGGTCAAGGCCGGCCCGATGCCGTGGCCCACGACGCACTCGGGGTTCGGTGCCGCGGGATGCAGGGCGAAGATCGGGCCCGGTTCGATCGCCTGGTAGACGTCGAGCAGAGTGATCGCCGCCAGGTCCCGCGCGAGCATCCAGCCCGCCCCCGCCCCCCGCCGCGAATCGGCCAGGCCGGCCTTGCTCAGCTTGGCCAGCAGGCGGCGGATCACCACCGGGTTGGTGTTGACGCTCGTCGCGATCTGCTCGGAGGTGGCGACCTCGTGGCCGCGCCGCTGGTACAGCCCGATCCAGGTCAGGGCGTGTGCCGCGATGGTCAGTCTGCTGTTGGCGCTCACGTCGGACTCCACCTCCCTCGCCCCTCGGCTTCTGGTCGTAACCATAATTGTTACAACATCATGCGGCAAGTCCTGGCGGGGCCGGCCGGACCGGCCTCGTCAGCCCAGTGGCTGGGCGCTGCCGATCGCGGGCACCGCCCAGCCCGCCACCCTGCCGGTCACTTCTCGCAAGGTCTGCTCCGCGTTCGCGACGCCGGTCACCCGGGCGGCCGGGAAGGCGCGCCTTCAGACCTGATTCGTGATGGAGGCCCGGAAGCGGTAGCGGTCCCCTCGGTAGACCTGGACGGTCAGTTCGATCGGGCGGTCCGCCTGGTTGGAGGTCAGCTGGGTGGCGACGAGCATCGGCATGGTGTCGCCGATCTCGAACAGCTCGATCTCCCGTGATGTCGGGTGGCGGGCCTCGACCGAGTAATCGGCGACCCGGGGCAGTTGCGGCGGGTCGGCGGCGCGCAGGGTGGCGTACAGCGAGGCCGTGTTGAAGTCGGTCTCGGCCAGGGCCGGGCAGGCCGTCAGTGGGAGCCGGTTGTGCTCGAGCACCACCAGCAGGTCGTCGAGGAAGCGCAGCCGGTGGAGGTCGAAGAGGTCGGCGCCCGGGGCCATCCGGAGCTGTTCGGCCTCGGACACCGTGGCCGGGCGAACGGTGGCGGAGAGAACCTTGCTGGTCGCCGTCAGTCCGTTGGCCTGGGCGTAGTCGGCGAACCCCTGGATCTGGGGGGCTGCTGCGGGGGGCGCCGCCGACGGATCGGGGAGCCGGCCGAGTTCGGCGACGAACCACCCGCGCGACGACGACGGTCGCACGATGCCTCGCGACTGCAGTTGGGCGAGGGCGGCGCGCAGGGTCACGCGCGAAACGCCGTACCGGGTGACCAGGGCCCGCTCGGAGGGCAGCCGGTCGCCGGGACGGGCGGCGGCGGTGCGCAGGTCGTCGAGCAGCTGCGCGGCGGTGCGCTCGTACAGCGGGAGGGCGTCGTCGGCGAACAGACCTCTGGGCATGGGCGTCCTTGCATGGGGCATACCAGAAGCATACCGGTTCAGTCGATGGCTGGGCCAGTCACCCGGGGAACGGTCCGGCGCCTTGGCGCGCGGGCGTGGTCCGCGCGCTGTGGGGCGCTCAGCGACCCGGGGAGGACAGCGGCGCGCCCGGTGATACCGAGTAAAAGCCATTGACATGCCACTCGCAGACCACCTAGGTTCTTTGCGCAGACCATGCGGGTGATGAAGGAGTGGTCCATGGGTCGTCCACCTGTCCAACGACGCGTACACCCGGCGCCATGACCTCGATCCGGTGAAGGAACCACGCCGGTCGGTCACGTCGGCAGGCGTCCTCACCGTGTCCGCCCACCACCGGGGCCCGGTGGCGGAACTCCGGCGTCTTCCCGGGCCCGGCGGATGCGACGACGCGCGGTCGGCGCCCTGTCATGTCCGCTTCGCGCGGACCGTCGCGCCGCACTCCTCCCTCCGTCCAGGACACCGGCCTGGCAGCCCCGATCCCGCCTCCGAGTTGCGAGACCTCATGTACCCACCCCGCGTCGCTGCCGCGATGCACGCCGCCCAGCCGCACGCCGGCCCGCTGAGCCACGCCGCGCTCCAGCACCCGCGATCCGCGTCCAGCACATCGTGGGGAGAAAGGCGATGAAAGAGCAGAGAAGCTGGGTGATCTACGCCTCGCTGCTGGTGGCTTTCTGGGGCACGTGGGGCGCCCTGTCGAACCTGTCGACACAGAGGTACGACTACCCCGACGAAATGGTGTACGTCATCTGGGCGCTGACCATGCTCATCCCGGCCGGTTTCGGCCTGCGCCGGGAAGCCTTCGACCGCCGGCCCATCGCCGCCTGGTACGGGCTGATCGTCGGTCTGACCGGAGCGGGCGGCCAGCTCCTCCTCTTCCAGGCACTCAGCATCGGTCCCGCCTACCTGATCTTCCCGATCACCGCGCTGTCCCCGGCTGTCACCGCGTTGATGGCCATCGCGTTCCTCCGCGAGCGCGTCACCGCACTGTCGGTGGTCGGGCTGGTCGCCGCGCTGGCGGCACTGGTGTTCTTCAACATCTCGGACACCAGCGGCGAAGCCGGCGCGGGCACCTGGCTGGTCCTGGCGATCGGCATCCTCATCGCCTGGGGTGTGCAGGCGTTCTTCATGAAGAAGGCTGCCACGGTGGGCGTCAACGACGGGACGACGTTCGCCTACATGACCATCAGCGGACTGCTGCTGATCCCCGTCGCCTTCCTGATGATGGGCGGATTCCCCACCGGCTTCCCCTGGCAGGCTCCCGCCCTCACCGCCGCGACCCAGGTACTCAACGCGATCGGCGCGCTCTTCCTGGTCATGGCGCTGAGCAGGGGCAAGGCAACGGTTGTGGCCCCGTCGACCAACGCTTTGTATCCGGTTCTCACCGTCATCCTGTCCCTGGTGATCTACCAAACGGTGCCATCGATGTACGCCGTGATCGGCATTGTGCTCGCGATCGGCGGCTCGACTCTGATGATCTACAGCGATGAACGGAACGGCGAGGCCCCGTCCTCGGACCTGTACGCCGAGCCCAAAGGGAGTTCGACATGACCGATATGAACCGGCGCACCGTACTGAAGGTGGCGCTGGGCGGCGCCGGCCTGGCCGCCCTCCCCGCCGTGGCCGCGGGCGCCGCACCCGCGGCCGCCGCGCCGAAGCGTGATGCCGACATCGTCGGGGTCGGCGACACCTCCATCACCCTGGAGTTCGACGACACACTGCGCAGCCGGGTGGCCCTGAAGGACGTCAGCGTGACGCGCTTCGACGCGAGCGAGGTCCTGCTCCTGGGCGATACGGCGGTCGACGAGTTCACCTACCGCGGACACGAGACCCGCAAGACCCGGCATCCCCGGCACGGCGCCGGCGTCGAGGTGACCGTCCGGGGCAGCTCCGCGAGCGGCGTGCGGAAGACGGTGAAGCTCACCTCCTTCCAGCGCCTGACCGGGATGGTCGTGATGAAGGTGACCTACACCAACGTGTCCGGTCGCTCGCTGAAGGTCACCGGGTGGCGCAGCGGGGCCCATGAACTCCTGGAGGTCCCCGGCGGCTTCTACACGTTCTCGGGCACCACCTACACGGATCGCCGCGACTGGGTGCGGCCGATGACGGACACGTTCCACGAGGAGAACTCGCTGGGGATGGACTCCTCCGACTACGGCGGCGGCACCCCGATGGCGTCCGTGTGGCGTCCGGGCGCGGGTCTTTCCGTGGGGCATGTGGAACCCGTGGCGAAGATCCTGAGGCTTCCGGTGCGCAGGACGGACGGAGGAGCGAGCCTCGCGGTCGAGGGCGACACCCGTGTCACCCTCAGGCCGGGCCAGAAGCTGACCACCGACACCACGTTCCTGACGGCCCTTCCGGGCGACCACTTCATGCCGCTCCAGCGCTATCGGGACTACATGGGCGACATCGGCCTGAGCGCCCCCAAGGCCCCGAAGACAGCCTTCGACCCCATCTGGTGCGCCTGGGGATACGAGCGCGACTTCACCCTCGAGGAGGTCGTCGCAACGCTTCCCAAGGCGCGTGCGGTCGGGCTCACCTGGGCCGGGCTCGACGACGGCTGGCAGACCAACGAGGGCGACTGGGACCTCGACCCGCGGAAGTTCCCGCGGGGCGACGCGGACATGCGGGCCTTCACCCAGCGAGTCCGGGACGCCGGCATGCTGCCGCGGCTGTGGTGGGCCCCGCTGGCGGCGGACCCCGACAGCAACCTGTTCCGGGACCACCCCGACATGCTCCTGCTGGACCGCCACGGCAACAAGCAGAAGGTGACCTGGTGGGACTCCTGGACCCTGTGCCCGGCCTACCAGCCGACGGTGGACTACTTCGTCGGGCTGGTGAAGAAGTTCATCGGCGACTGGGGCTATGAAGGGCTCAAGGCCGACGGCCAGCACCTCAATGCCGTCACGCCCTGCTACAACCCGGCGCACCGGCACGCCCGTCCCGAGGAGTCGACCGAGGGCGTGGCGCGGTTCTGGAAGGCGGTGTACGAGGCCGCGAACGAGGTGAAGCGGAACGCTCTCCTCGAACTCTGCCCGTGCGGAACCGCCTTCGCCTTCCACAACCTGCCCTACGTCGACCAGTTCCCGGGCTCGGACCCGGAGTCGTCCTACCAGGTCCGCAGCAAGGGCAAGACGATGAAGGCGCTGATGGGCGAGGGCAGCAGCTACGCCGGCGACCATGTCGAACTGAGCGACAACGGTGATGACTTCGCCTCCAGCTACGGTATCGGAGCCGTCCTGTCGACCAAGTTCACCTACCCGGCGGGCCCGGACGACTCGATCGTGCTCACCCCGGAGAAGGAAGCGCTCTGGCGCAAGTGGGTGAACCTGTACGAGGAGAACATGCTGTCCACCGGTGAGTACCGGGGCGAGCTGTACGACATCGGTTTCGACAAGCCCGAGGCGCACGTCGTGGCCAAGGGAGCGACCCTGCACTACGCCTTCTACGCCCCCCAGTGGGACGGGCCGGTCGAGCTGCGCGGTCTGGAGCGGGGCAGGTACCGCTTGACCGACCCGTTCACCGGAGCCTCACTCGGAACCGTGGATGCCCGGCACAACACCGTGCGGCTGGGCTTCGAGCGGTTCCAGCTCATCATCGCCGAGCCCATCGGCTGATCCGGTCCCCGAGGTCGGCGACGCCCCGGCACCCGTCGGTATGTTAACGGCGTACGAGTGGTGATTCAGGGGGTGCGGGTGTGGACGGATTACGGGTTTCGCCGTGGAAGCGGTACGGGCACGACCGCCTGTACGTCAACCTCCCGGGCGGCGAGAAGGTCGCATGGTTCGACCGCGGCACCGGGAAGTTGAACGTCTTGGTCGAGGAGTACCGGGATGCCGTTGTCGAGGTTCTGGCGCCGTACCTGACAGGCACGGCGGCCTCGGCCACCTCGGCTGCCGCAGCGCACCCCGGCCACGGCCGGGGTGCGCTGCGCCCGGAGGACGATCTCGCGGCCAACCGGCCGGGCAGCGCTGTGCGGGCGAAGCTCGATGAGCTTGCCCCGGGCATCGTGGCCCGCTTGGTGACGATGATGCTGGGGCGGCGGTCCGAGACGTACGGCTGGCGGAAGGGCTTGGCGGGGGAGCGGCGGGTGGGCGCGGAGCTGGAGCGGCTCACCCGCAAGGGCTGGCGGGTGCTTCATTCGATACCGCTGCCGCGGGATGTGGACATCGACCATGTACTGATCGGCCCGGGCGGCGTCTTCAGCGTGAACACGAAGCACCACCGCGGCTCCCGCATCTGGGTGGGCGACGACTCCGTGAAGATCGGCGGCCAGTCGTACCCGTACGTGCGCAAGAGCCGCGCCGAGGCCAGGCGTGCGTCCCTGGCGCTCACCCGGGCGTGCGGCTTCGCCGTCGACGTCCGCCCCGTGCTCGCTTTCGTCGACGCCGGCACGATCACGGTGACCCCCTCCCTGCGTGATGTGCTGGTCGTCCGGCACAGGGAGTTCTCGTCGTTCACGCGTCTGGAGGAGGTGTGGGCACCCGGGGAGATCGGTCGCATCTACGACGCGGCGCGGAACCGCCGGACCTGGCGGAACGCCTGATGCCGCGCGCACGCCCCGGAACCCGGGTCGTCAGCGTGCCCTCACTCCCCTGCGGCGGATCCGCCGATAGGCGAAGACCGGCGAAGACCGGCGAAGACCGGAGGAGAGCGAGGGCTTTGGTGGACGCGGGGAGGTGTCAGACGGCCGCGGCGGCCATCCGGTGCAAAAGACCCGCCACCAGCGCGACCCGGTCGGGGATGTCGTCGACGATCACGTGCTCATGGCGGGCGTGGGGGCCCGCGCCGCTGCAGCCGAGCCCGTCGAGGACCGGCACGCCGAGCGCGGCGATGAAGTTCGCGTCGCTGCCGCCGCCGACGCTGATCGGCTCGAGGGGCCCGCGCAGCTCGGTGGCGACCTCGTCGGCCAGGCCGAACAGGGCCTCGCTCGCCGGGGTCAGACGCATCGCCGGGCGGTTCCACTCCCCGCCGACGCGCACCTCGACGCGCGGATCGCTGGGCCGGAGCGCGGCCAGGACCTCGTCGACCCGGTCGGCTTCGTCCTGGCGCCTGACGCGGACATCGACGAGGCAGTGCGCGCGGCCCGCCACGACGTTACGGGCGGTGCCGCCGTTGAAGGTGCCGATGTTGATCGTGGTCCCGGCGTCGGGGTCCGCCGCCGCGGCGAGCCGGGTGACCAGTTCGGCGAGCGCGTGGACCGCGCTGGCGCCGGCCGCGGGGTCGTTGCCGGCGTGGGACTCGATACCGGTGGCGGTGAGGTGGAAGGTGCCGACGCCCTTGCGTTCGGTCTTGATGTCCCAGCCGACTCCGGGTTCGAGTACCAGCGCCGCCGCGCAGTCGCGTGCCGCGTCTTCGATGAGGGGCCGCGACTTCGGGCTGCCCAGCTCCTCGTCACCGGTGAACACGAACGTCACCGTCGGGTGGGGCAGCCCCAGGGCGCGCAGCGCCCGCAGCGCCCAGACTCCCGTGACGAGTCCGGCCTTCATGTCGTAGACACCCGGCCCCCGGGCTGTCCCGTGCTCCACGGTGAAGGGCCACTCGGCCAGCGTGCCCGCCGGCCATACCGTGTCGTAGTGGCAGACCAGCAGCACCGGCTTCCCCGGGGTGCCGGGATACGTCGCCGTCAGCACATCACCGTGCTCCGCCTGCTCGTGGCGGATCCATTCGGCCGGCGGGCCAGCCGGTCCTCCACCC
>NZ_BBOX01000020.1 GCF_001553455.1 Streptomyces hygroscopicus subsp. hygroscopicus | reverse complement strand
TCCATTCGGCGGGCGGGCCGAGCCGGTCCTCCACCCAGGACCTGATCGAGGCGGCGGTGGTGTCCAGCAGCGCCTTGTCGGTGCTGGGCGACTCGAGGCCGACGAGCGCCGACAGATCGGCGAGCAGGTCGTCGAGGTGGGTTCGGGTCCAGCTGGCCAACGGCTTCGCGGACAAGGGGGTGCTCCCATCTGTGGGGGGGTGAGGGACTTACCGGACCGGGACGCCGGGGCCGAGCGGTATGCCCAGCGCGTACCAGGCGAGGAACATCGCCAGCCAGACGACGAGGTTGACCACGGCCAGCGGCAGGACCAGGGACATCAAGGTGCCGATCCCCGCGGACGGCCGGTAGCGGCGGATGAACCCCAGCGCGATGACGAAGTACGGGCTCATCGGGCTGAGACTGTTGGTGGGCGCGTCGGCGATGCGGAACAGCGCCTGGGTGGTCTCCGGCCGGATGCTCAGCAGCATCAGCATCGGTACCAGGACCGGCGCGACCAGCGACCACATCGCCGAACCGCTGGTGAGGAAGAGGTTGAGCAGACTGATCAGCAGCACCGCGCCGATGAAGATCACCACGGGTTGCGCGCCGAGCGAGTCGAGCACCCGGGCGCCGCTGATCGCGATGACCTGTCCGAGGTTGGTCCACTTGAAGTAGCCGAGGAACTGCGAGACCGCGAAGAACAGCACCAGGACCGGGACCAGTTCGCGCAGTCCTCGTGCCATCAGGTCGGGGATGTCCTGCGCGGCGGTGATGGTGCGCACGGTCAGTCCGTACACGATGCCGATGACCATGAAGAACACCATCAGCACCACGGCGACGTTGTCGAGCAGCGGCGATTCCACGATGGAACCGCCGTCGCCGCGCAGGGGTGAGCCGGTGGGCAGCATCGCGAGGACCACCGCGGCCACGTAGAGCGCCGCGGCGGCGATCGCCCGGCGCACACCCTTGCGCTCGTCCGCGGACAGGGACATGTCGGGCAGCTCGTCGACGTCGGTCAGCTCCGGCTCGGTGGCGTTCATCGCGGCGACCCGGCGCGCGACGACGGCTTCGGTGACGAGCGTGATCACGACGGCGAGCAACAGGCAGGACGCCGCGGAGAAGTACCAGTTCGACACCGGGGTGACCGAGTAGGACGGGTCGATGGTGTGCGCCGCCGAGGTGGTCAGGCCGGCGAAGATCGCGTCGGACCCTTCGATCACCGGGCTGACGCTGCTCGCGCCGCCCACGGCCACGTACGACACGACCGCGCCGATGATCGGGCTGCGGCCCACCGCGCGGAACGCGATCATGCCGAGCGGGATCATCACCACGAACGCGGCGTCTCCGGCCACATGGGAGAACATGCTGGTCAGCGCCACCGCGAAGGTCACCATTTTGGCCGGGACCCGGGTGAGCGCGGCGCGCATCAGTGCGGGGAGCAGGCCCGTGCCGTCCGCGATCGCGACGCCGAGCATGACCACGACGATCAGCCCCAGCGGCGGGAAGTTCACGAAGTTCGTGATCAGGTCGCCGAGGACCATCTGCACGCCGGCGTCGGACACGATGCTCTTGACCTCGACGACCTTGTGGTCGGCGGGTGAGACCACCGAGACACCGAGCGAGGCCAGCAGCCAGCTCACCGCCACGATCAGCCCGCTCAGGATCACGAACAGCCAGAACGGGTGCGGCAGCTTGTTCCCCGCCCGGTCCACGACGTCCAGCACACGCAGGATCACCGTCGTCGGCGAACGCCGCCGTTTCGTCGTCACCTCGGTCATGGGTCCTCCCGCTGCTGATCGGTGGCGATATGGCTCGTCATCAGACAGCCTGATGCTTCTTTGTGTCAAGCATGAGATCTATAACGACAGAATCGCTCTGTGTAGGCTGGCCGCATGCGAGAGATGGAGCATGGGCTCGACGACGCGGACCTCGATCTGGTGGCCGCGCTGCAGATCGCGCCCCGAGCACCGCTGAATACGGTCGCCGAGATCCTGGGCACCTCGGCCAGCACGGCGGGGCGGCGCATCCAGCGGCTGCAGCAGCTCCGGCTCCTGCGCTTCATCGGCACCGTGCACTGGTCGCTCCTCACCACCGGCAACCCCTACGTGGTGTGGATCAAGTGCCGGCCGGGCGCCACGGTCGACGTCGCGACAGCCATTCGGAAGGTGCCGCAGGCCCAGTCGCTCATCACCACCACCGGCGACTCGGACATCTACTGCACGCTCTACCCCCTGCCCGGCACGGACCCGCGCCGCCTGCTGTCCCGGACGCTGCCCGAGATCCCCGGCATCGCGTCCATCCAGTCACACCTGGTACTGCGCTCCGCCCGCGAAGCGTTCACCTGGCGGCTCGACCGGCTCACCGCCCGGCAGACGGAGGAGCTGCGCCGGCAGGCCGACGCCCTCCCCGGCGCGGCCCCCGCCGGCCTCGGGCCGCTCAACGAGATCGAGTTCCGGACGCTCCGGCTGCTGGTCGAGGACAGCCGGATCTCCGCGGCGCAGGTCGCCCGCGAACTCGACGTCAGCCGGTCCACCGCCTACCGGACGATCCAGTCGCTCCTGGAATCAGGCGCCGTCCGCCCCCGGGTGGAGATCGAACCGGCCGTCCTCGGGTTCCCGATCACCGCGCTGTTCACCCTCGAGGTTCAGCCGCGGCACATCCCCGCCGCGCTCACCGCGCTCGGTGAGCACTCCTGCGCGCGGTTCACCGTCATGACCGCCGGACCGGCCTCGATCCTCCACCACGGCGTGTTCACCGACGAGGACCACCTGTCCAGGTTCGTCACCGACGACCTCGGCACACTCCCCGGGCTCAACGGCCTCAACACCTTGATCGCGCTGTCCGTCCTGCGCCGCCAATGGATCGACCGCGACGACGACCTCCTCCTGGGGCCCCGGGCCCACGACATCCTGTCGCCCGTCCACGGATAACGCGGTCGGGCGGGCAGCGGCGACGCGCCGGCCGAGTGGAGGGCGCGCGGTATGCGTCAACGCTTCTGACAGAATCGGCCGCCGAAGATCCGCCGCGGCGAAGAGGAAGGCCGGGCGGCCTCCGGCAGTTGATCCCGTGGTGAGCCGGGACGAGGGGTTCAGTCCCCCTGGGACCACGCGGCTGACGGGAGCGACAAGTACACGCCGAGGTCACGGAGTCCGGTTGCGGTCCTGATGTCCTCGTGAAGCCTGTCCACGCGTTCCTGGCGGTTGGCGGCCCTGCTCTCGAACCACTTGGACTTCACCTCGATCACCACGTCCAAACCGCTGTGGTCCAAGGGGCCCAGTTTCCGGAAGCGCACCTCGACATCCCCCGGCTGCAGGTCCCCGTCGTACGGTTCTTCGGGACACTCCACGGCCTTGGACACCAGGTGCGGCAGCACCAGGCCCAGTTCCCGGAGCTTCGATTCAGCGACACTCGGGGCGTAGGTCACTTCCACAAGCGGCATCGGGCCAGTATAGGACCTCTCCGGCGCATGATCACGCTGCGTACTCGCGGCACCGGACGATGGGTGCAGCGAGGCGCGGGCCGGCGGGAGGCCGGGCGGCCGGCTTGTCGAAGCGGGGGCGGCGGCTCGTCACTGCCTGGGCCGATTGGCCACGCCCACGCGACCGATCGGGCCCGGAGCAGGAGAAGGCCGCGTCCGGGCGACCCGGACGCGGCCTTGCCGTGCGGCGGGGCGGAGCGCCCCGCCGCATCGTTGGTGTGCCCTGAGAGTGAGCTAGGAGGGAAGGTTCCACTTCTGGGTGCCGAGGCCGTTGCAGTCGTATATCTGGAGGCGCGTGCCGTTCGCGGTGGCGCCCTGGGGGATGTCCAGGCAGCGGCCCGACTGCGGGTTGCGCAGGGAACCGTCGGCCTGGTGACGCCACTGCTGGCCGCCGGCGTTGTTGCACTCCCACAGCTGCACCTTGGTGAAGTTGGCGGTGCCGTTGCCGTCGATGTCCAGGCAGCGGCCGAACGCGCGCAGTGTGCCGTCCGGCGCCACCGACCACCGTTGCCCGGTTGCCGTGTTGCAGTCCCAGAGTTGTACGGCCCTGCCGTCGGCACTGGTGTTGGTGTCGACGTCGAGGCACTTGTCCGCGACCCATGGGGTGGTGACCTGTCCGACCGGGCCGCCGAGTTGTCCGGTGTTGAAGCGGACCTGGCACTGGTTGCCGGTACCGAGCCAGGTCGCGCTCAGGTAGAGGAAGCTGGTGCCGTCCGCCCGCGGTGTGATGGGGGAGCTGTAGCCCGGACAGGACGGCTCGCCGGAGCGGTAACCGCCGGTCGGGTCCGTCTTCACGGGTGCTTCGATCTCGGTCCACTCCCCGGTGCCGAGGCCCGTGTTGGACAGGATGACGGTGCCGGACTCCGCCATGACGGTCTTGTTCCCCGTGGGCCCGGTGACGACGCGCTGACCGGACATCAGCAGCGTGCCGTTGGGGCCGCCACCCGGCTGCCAGGCCAGGTACGGGGTGTGCAGCAGCTGCCGGCCGTCGCTGGTGCGCACGAGAGTCCCCGGTGCGTCGGCAGGTGCCCAGTTCAGACCGTCCGTACTGGTCTTGGTGTACACCTCGCAGGCGTGGTCGGCGTCGGTGGCGTCCCGGCACATCTCATACGCCATCATGAATTTCCCGCCGGCCACCGGGACGACGATCGACATGCCGGGGCGGGCCAGGTTGTCGGCGGGGAAGGCCACGTCCTGGGTGAGGGCGGAGCTCCAGGTCCGGCCGCCGTCGGTCGAGGTGTAGTGGCCGATGACCTGGTTGTTGGTCGGGGTGTTCGCCGGCCGTTCGTCGGAGATGAAACAGGCGAGCGTGTTGTTCGGTGCGAGCAGGAACCACGGTTCCCAGATGCCGTGGCCGATGGTGTTCGGCATCCCGCTGCTCTGGGTGCAGTTGGACAGGTACTGCCAGGTCCGGCCGTGGTCGGTGCTCTTGAAGACCTCGATCTTCTGCGCCGTGAAGTCCCCCGCCTTCCAGGCGGTGCCGGCGGCGAGCAGGTCACCCGCGGTCAGGCCGTTCGCGGTGCGGGGCACCTCGTACAGGACGGGGGCTTCCAGGTCCCAGCCCGCGGTGTGCGAGGTGATGGTGGACATGGGGGTGGAGCTCCAGGTCCGGCCGCCATCGGTGCTGCGGTAGACGGGCAGCGAGTTGGGGCCGCCCTGGTTGCGCCGGGCGAACGTGGCCAGCATGGTCTGGCCCGATGAGCCGTCGTGGTCGAGGCGGATGGCGCGCGGGTAGCTGTTGTCGCCCTGTGGGTTGGCGGACAGGTCCGGCGATGCCAGGACCTGTCCGGCGGGTGCGGCGGAGGCCGGCGAGGGCCACAGGGACATCAGCGCGGCCAGCAGTACCAGGATGCCGAGCACGGCCGGTGATCTGTGTCTGGGCGCGGACAGGCGCACGGAACCACTCCTTCGTGGATGAGCAGGGGGGATGGTGCCCGCAACGGGCTGCTTCGTTCGGCTCACTCGGTTCGGCCGGCTCGCGGATCGTCCCCGATGTGCGGTGCGGTCCGGGTGTCCACGTCGAGCGCGGTACGGGCCACGACGCTTCCGCCCTCCGACACCAGGGCCAGGTGCAGTCGTCCGCTGGTCCGGCCCTCGGGCAGCGTCGCGGGCACCTCGACGGCCTCTCCGAGGACGTACGGCTTGGCTTCGGCGTGGCACCCGGGCACGGGGCTGCCGGGGGATTCGGGCGCGGCCGCGTACACGGCGGTCCAGGTGGTGTGCAGGATGCCCTCGACCGGTTCGGTGCCGTGATGGGAGACGCGGACGCCGACCGTGAACTCCCGTGTGGCGGTGAGCAGATCGCGTCCGGGAGCGACCGGCGTGAGGTCCAGGACGAGCGTGGTGGGTGCGTTCACGTGGCCCGGGTCGACGCCCGCGAGGTCCTTGGCCCCGCGGCGGAAGTCCAGCAGTCCGGCGCTCTCGTGCTCGATGTCGTACAGCTCGGTGTAGACGTAGCCGGCGAGCCGGTCGTGGCGGCGCAGTTCCTGTGTCTGCCAGCGCAGGTGCCAGGCGCGGTCCAGGCCGGTGAAGCCGCCGCCGTATTCGCTGTTGAGGTTGGGCAGGCCGCGTAGCGGTTGTCCGGTGACCGCGAGCTGCTTGTGGACGACCAGGTCCGGGCCGAGTTTCACCGGGAAGTCGTCGCGCCGGCCGGAGAGGAGATCGGCGACCGTGGCGGCCCATGACGCGGCGCTCTCGTCGTAGTAGTGCCAGTCGAGCAGGTCGGTTTTCACGTGGGTCCAGCCGGAGTTGTCGACGGCGGGCCGGGTGGGGTCGAGGGCCTTGAGCAGGTCGTAGGCGTCGGCGACCGCCTGTTGTTTGGCCGGGTCGCCGGGGAGGTCCCAGTCCAGGCCCCACTCCTCGTTGTACAGGCCCCAGATGATGATGGCGGGGGAGTTGCCGTCGCGTTCCACCATGGGCTGGATCTGCTCGGCGAACCGGGCGGTGGACTCGGGCGAGAAGCGTCCGGGAGAGGCGGGCTCGGCCCACAGCAGCATGCCGAGGGTGTCGGCGTGGTGGACGAAGCGGGGGTCCTCCAGTTTCAGGTGCTTGCGTACGAGGTTGTAGCCGGCGTCCGCGGCGAGCTCCAGGTCCCGGCGCAGGGCCGCGTCGTCGGGCGCGGTGATCCCGGTGTCGGGCCAGTAGCCCTGGTCGAGCACGCCGCGGATGAACAGCCGGTGCCCGTTGAGATACAGCGCCTCGCCGTCCACCGCGATCGAACGCAGCCCGGTGTAGGAGGTGACGCGGTCGGTGCCGTCGGCGCTGGTCAGTTCCGCGTCGACGGAGTACAGGTGCGGATCCTCCGGTGACCACAGCCTGGGGGTGGCCACCGGCAGTACGGCTTCGGCCCGCCCGTCCGGACCGACGTCCAGGGTGACGGTGGAGTCCTCGCCGCGCACCCGCAGGCGCAGCCGCGCGGTGCCGGACTCCGGGCCCCGCACGGTGGCGTCGACGGCGATACCGGTCAGGTCGTGGGCCGGGCGCAGTCGCAGCGTGGCGAGATGGGTGGCGGGGCGTGACTCCAGCCAGACGGTCTGCCAGATGCCGGACGACGGGGTGAAGCAGACGCCGTCGTAGTCGTCGCGGGGCATGCTGCGCTGCTTGCCGTGGACGATGTCCAGCTTGTCCGCGGGGGCGTGGACACGCACGACGAGGAGTTGCTCGCCGTCACCGAGCGCGTCCGTCACATCGGCGGAGAACGGTGTGTAGCCGCCTTCGTGGTGTGCCACCTCCGTGTCGTTGACCCACACGGTGGCCTCGTGGTGGACGGCGCCGAAGTGGAGGACGACGCGCTGCCCGGACCAGGCGGACGGCACGGTGAACGTGCGCCGGTACCAGGCGGTCTCCAGCCAGTGCGCGGCGATGCCGGAGGCGGGGGTCTCCCAGGCGAAGGGCACCGTGATCCGCTGGTCGTAGCCGTCCGCGGCGGCCGCGGTGTGCTGTTGGGCGGGGTCGGCCCGGAAGTCCCAGCTGCCGTTGAGGTTGAGCCAGGCGTGCGAGCGGTCGAAGAGCGGGTTGGGGTACTCGGGGCGGGGGACGGGCATGGGTGGGTGTGCTCCGATCGTGGGCTCAAGGGGCGCGGTGTCGATGCCGGGTGCGGTGCGGGCGTCAGCCCTTGACGCTGCCCGCGAGGATTCCGTTGATGAAGTGGCGTTGCAGCAGGATGAAGAGCAGCAGGACGGGCAGCATCGCGATGCTGCCGGCGGCCAGCAGTTCACCCCAGACGCTCCCGAAGTCGGCGCCGATGCGGTTGCCGGTGACGTTCTGGGCGAGGGTGGACAGGACGACTTGCAGGGTCTGGTGGCTCTCGTCGTTGACGGCGACGACCGGCCACACGAAGTCGTTGTAGATGTTCATCGTGGTGAGCACGCCGAGTGCGGCGATGCCCGGCCGGATGACGGGCACCACGATGCGGGCGAAGATCCCGAACTCGCCGGCTCCGTCCACGCGCCCGGCGTCGAGGAGTTCGTCGGGGACCGCGGCGATGGTCTGCCGCATCCAGAAGATGCTGAAGGCGTCGATGCTGCCGGGCAGGATCAGTGCCTGGTAGGTGTTGACCCAGCCCAGCTGGCTCATCTGCAGCAGCAGCGGGATGATCAGTACCAGGGTCGGCAGCATCAGGGTGAGCATGAGGACGCCGAAGAGCAGGTGCCGTCCCGGGAAGCGGTACTTGGCGAAGGCGTAGCCGGCCAGCGGGCAGAAGCACATGGTCAGCGCCCCTTTGACCACGACGACCAGCACCGTGTTGAGGAAACCGGTGCCGATCGGCACGTCGTGGAACATCGCCTGGTAGTTGTGCAGCGTGGCCGAGCCGGGAGAGAACGACAGCGGGGCGCGGACGATCTCGTTCGGTGGCTTCAGGGAGGAACTGATCGCCCACCAGATGGGGTAGACGAACAGAACGGCCAGGCCGGCGAGGAAGACGTACTGGAGAGGGCCGGGTCTGGGCTGGGACAGGCTCTTGTGCTTCATACGGGTCACTCGTCTCGGGAGCGCAGCAGGCGCACGGACAGCAGGGACAGGGCGAACACCAGGAGGACCAGCAGGAAGGAGTTGGCCGCTCCCGTCCCGAGGTCGGATGCCGTGATGTGGTTGTAGAGGTACAGGCCGCCGGTGGTGGTCGAGCCGTACGGTCCGCCCTGGGTCACCACGAACGGTTCGGCGAACATCTGGAAGACCGCGAGGGTCTGTACGACGACCAGGAACGCGATGCTGCGGCGCACCAGCGGCAGTGTCAGCGACCAGAACTGGCGCCGGCGCGAGGCCCCGTCCAGCGCGGCGGCCTCGTACACGTCGGACGGCACCGCCTGGAGCCCCGCGAGCAGGATGATGATCGCGAATCCGGTGGTCTTCCAGAGGAACAGCAGCGCGAGCGTGGGCTTGGCCCAGGTGGTCGAGGTCAGCCAGTCGACTCCGGGCAGACCCACCAGCCGCAGCAGGTGGTTGACGAGTCCGTAGTCGGAGTCGAAGACCACGATCCACACCTGGGCCATGGCCACCAACGGCGTGACGAAGGGGGCGATGAACGCCACCCGGAACATGCCCCGCAGCCTCAGCCGCGCGTTGGCGAGCAGCACCGCGGCGGCGAGGCCGCCCACGATCTGGACGGGCACGATCAGCAGCCACATCACCGCGCTGTTGCCCAGGGACGCCCAGAACTCGGGGCTGGTCAGCAGATAGGTGTAGTTGTCCAGGCCGATGAAGCGGGCCTCGCCGGCGCCCTTCCAGTTGGTGAAGCTCAGCTGCAGGGCGAAGACCAGAGGGTACAGGCCGAAGGCGGCGAAGACGACGTAGAACGGAGCGACGAACACATAGGGCGTGAGGAAGAGCCGGCGACGACGGGTGCGGAGCGGCGCCGGGGCCGTGTGTTCCTCGTTGCGCGGAGGTGTGAGGGTTGCCGGAGTCACGCGCGGTCCACCAGGTTGCGCTGGATCTTGCGCGTGGAGTCGTCGATGACGTCGTCGGGCGTCATCGACCCCTCCATCAGCCGCTGCAGGTTGTTGCCCAGGTAGTCGACCGACTTGTTCCACCAGGCCGGGATCGGCGCGGCGGCCGGGATGGTGGCGGCCGCGTCCACGGCGACCTTCCACAGGTCCTGGCCGCCGAGCGCGTCCACCGGCTTGAAGAGCGGTTTGTCGGCCTTCCGGGCGGGTGTGTAGCTGGGCACCGAGGTGTTGAGGCCGCCGGGGTAGACGCTGCCGGGTCCGTACACCGCGCTGTAACCAGGCTGCTTGAAGCACAGGAACTCGTACAGCAGCCAGGCCAGTTCGGGGTTCTTCGCCTTGGCCGGGATGATGAAGCTGCTGCCGCCCATCGCGCCGCTGCGCGCCCCGCCGGCCGTCCAGGCCGGCAGCTGGGTGACCCGCCACTTGCCCCTGGTCTTCTTCAGCAGTTGCTGGGGGGCGAACGACCACCACGTCGCCCAGGGCACGAGGGCCTGCCGGCCGTCCTCCAGGGCGGCGAGGTCGCCCTGCTTGAGGTACTCGGTGTGCGTCACCAGTTTCTCGTGGACCGCCGACCGGACCCAGGTGAGGATGGTGCGGTACTCCTTGGAGTCCAGACGGAGCGCGCCCTTGGCGTCCGCCAGACTGGTGCCCTGCTGGTTGGCGAGCATCTCCAGCCACAGCTGGCCGAGGAAGGGGTCCTTCTCCAGGTGGATCGGGCCCGCCTTGGGGTTCTTCTCCTTCAACGCCCGTGCGGCGTCCAGCAGATCGTCGTACGTGGCAAGGCCCGCCGGGTCGACCCCCGCGTCCTCGAGCAGGTCCTCGCGATACCAGAGCAGTCCCGGGTCCAGGTCCCAGGGGACTCCGTAGATCCGGCCGTCGACGGTGTTGACCGAGAGCTTGTAGGGTGACGTGTCCTTGCGGTAGGGGGCGATCAGGTCCGTCAGGTCGTAGAGGTGTTCCGCCTGGCTGCCGATCTTGGCGTCGTCCCAGAAACTGCCGTCCGGCAGGTCGGCCCCGGTGATCAACGTGTTGGCGAGTTTGGCGTCGATGTCGACGGCCTGGTGGTGCACCGTGACGTGCGGATGGGCCCTGCGGAAGGTGTCGATGGCCGCGTCGAAGACCTTGTACAGATCACCCGAGCGGCTCCAGATGGTGATCTCTCCCTTGGCCGACGCGCTGGACGTCGCGGTGAGCTTGCGCGGTTCGCCTCCGGTGGAGCCGGGAGCGCAGGCGGCCAGGGGGCCGGCGCCGACGGCGAGGGCGCCGGCGCCCAGGGCGCCGCGCAGGACACTGCGGCGCGGAACGGATGGTCTGGACATGAGCGCGGCTCCTCGGGGGGAAAGCGGCCACCGCGACGTGCGGTGCGGCGGGTGTCCGGTCCGGCGG
>NZ_BBOX01000019.1 GCF_001553455.1 Streptomyces hygroscopicus subsp. hygroscopicus | reverse complement strand
TCCGCGCCCGCCGTCGCCGCAGCGTGTGCGCCGCCGTCCGATTGCAACGATGCAGAGATGATGCGTCGCCTTTTGCAACGATGCAATACCTGGGTAACATTCGATTGCTGCGCAGCGGAGCAGCCCTGCCGGAGAACTCCGGCAGACGGAACACCAGCAGAGAGAGGTCCCTGGATGGCCGGCGCAACCCTCCGCGACGTCGCCAGGCGCGCGGGAGTCTCCATCCGCACGGTGTCCAACGTGGTCAACGCTTCTGTGCCGGTTTCCGAGGAACTGCGGACCCGGGTCGAGGCGGCGCTGGAAGAGCTCGACTACCGGCCGAACCTGGTCGCCCGCAACCTGCGGCGCGGCCGCACCGGCATGCTCGCCCTCGTCGTGCCGGAGCTCGACGTCCCCTACTTCGCCGAACTCGCCCGTGAGGTCATCACCGCGGCCCGCGCGCACGGATACGTCGTCATGCTCGACCAGACCGACGGTGACGGGGAGCGGGAGCGGGAGCTGCTCGGCCGTGGGTCACGGGCCACCATGTTCGACGGACTGCTGCTGAGCCCGCTGGCCATCTCGGCGGACGAACTGCGCACGCGCGCCAACCGCGTGCCCGTCGTGCTGCTCGGCGAACACATCTTCAACGGCGACTTCCACCACGTGGCCATCGACAACGTCGCCGCTGCCCGCGAGGCCACCGAGCACCTCGTCGCCATGGGCTGCCGGCGTATCGCCGCCATCGGCGACCAGCCGTACAGCACCGGCGAGACCGCCCAACTGCGCACCGTCGGTTACCGCCAGGCCCTGGAGCAGGCCGGGCTGCCCGTCGACGACAGCCTCATTGTCTCCACACCGCGCTTCCACCGCCGTCTCGGTGCCCAGGCCATGCGCCGGCTCCTCGCCCTGCCCGAGCCGCCCGACGCCGTCTTCTGCTACAACGACCTCCTCGCCCTCGGCGCCATGCGCGAACTCACCAAGGCGGGAGTACGGGTGCCCGAGGACATCGCCGTGGTCGGTGTCGACGGTATCCAGGAAGGCGAGTACAGCTCGCCGACACTCACCACCATCGCCCCCGACAAAGCGCATATCGCGCGCACCGCGGTCGGCACGCTCGTCTCCGTCATCGAGGGCACGGCACCGCCGCCGGCCGACTCCAGAGCGCCGTACCGGCTGGTGGTGAGGGACAGCAGCAGAAGGGCCTGACGCGCCGTCGCGCGGAGCGTGCCGGATGAGCGGTGCGGCGTTCACCACCGCGCCGATGCGTGACGGCCGCGCCCGCCGCTCAGACCTCCCGCGCGGGCGCGCCGGGGGCGCGGCTGCGCGGCGGACGAGGCCGGCGGCCCGCTCGGGG
>NZ_BBOX01000018.1 GCF_001553455.1 Streptomyces hygroscopicus subsp. hygroscopicus | reverse complement strand
AGCCTGGCGGAGGAAGCCGGCCCCCACTTCCCGCATCGGGCCTTCCGGCACCGGACCGGCCCACCGCCCCCCGGCATCCGCACGACCGGCGCCGGCCGCCGAACTCCGTGGCGGCGGCTCAGAGGCGGTCCGCACCGCCCGGCCGGCCAGGAGGTGTCGCCCGATGCGCACCCAGCAGTGACCGGGCCCGTCGCAGGCGTGGCCGGTCGATCATCTGTCCGTCCACGCGCACCGCGGCGCCGTCACTGTCCCCGGCGGCCCGCACGACCCGCCGGGCCCATTCCAGCTCGGCGTCCGTCGGCAGCCATGCCCGGTGCACCACGCCGACCTGTCGAGGGTGGACGCACAGGCGGCCGCCGAAGCCCAGCCCGCGGCTGCGCCGTGCGGCGGCGGCCAGACCGGCCTCGTCATCCAGCTGGGTGTACACACCGTCGAGCGGTGCGGGCAATCCGGCCGCCCGGGAGGCCACCACCAGCGCGGAACGGGCCCACAGCAGCTCCGGCTCGTCCGGCTCCGAGGGGACCAGGTCCATGTCCAGCGCGAGATCGACGCTTCCGAAGAGCAGCCGCGCCACCCCGGGTACCTGTGCGATGGCCGCCGCCTCGCGCACCCCGAGGGCGCTCTCCACCAGGGCCAGCACGGGCACACCGGCCGGCAGGCGGCGCAGCACCCCGGCCACGCCGTCCGCCGTCGAACTCTTCGGCAGCACCACGCCGCGCAGCCGCCGGGCCGCGGTGAGCGCGGCCAGGTCCGCCGCGTGCCAGGGGGTGTCCGCGGCATTGATCCTCACGAAGCCGTCGTGTGTGTCCAGCCATCGGATCGCGGCCTCCCGCGCCACGGTCTTGGCACCCGGCGCCACGGCGTCCTCGAGGTCGACCAGCACTCCGTCCGCCCCGCTGGCCGCCGCCTTCGCGAAGCGCTCCGGCCGGTCGCCGGGGACGAAGAGCAGCGTACGGTCAGCGGGCTCCACGGGTGTCCCTCCCTCCGCCGCGTTCACGCGACCACGAAGGCTGCCCAGGCGGCGGTGGGAGCCAGTGCGCACACCCCGGCGCCCCACCACAGCAACCCCTGGTACACGCCGGGCCGCAGCCGTTCGGGTGCGTTGGCCACCACCAGCGCACCGTTGGTGGAGAAGGGACTGGCGTCCACGACGGTCGCCGCGGCCGCCAGCGCCATCACCATGCCGGTCGTCCCGATGGCACCGGACTTCAGGAACGGAGCGGACAGCGGCATCAGGGCACCGAGGATCCCGGTGGTCGAGGCGAAGGCCGAGACGACACCGCCCACGTAGCAGATCACCAGGGCGGCCAGCAGCGGGGTGCCGATCGCCGCGATCATCTTCCCCAGGGAGTCCACGATGCCCAGTTCCTGCAGCAGGGCGACGTAGGTCACGATGCCGCACACCAGGAGCACCACGGGCCAGGCGATCTCCTTGGTGGCCAGCCGGGACGTGCGGGGGAAGAGCAGGGCCAGTGACACCGCCAGGGTGAGGGCCAGGAAGCCGGTGTCCAGGGAGAGGACCGTGGTGCCCAGCACCAGTGCGGCCATCGCGGCCAGCGTCACCACGCGCTCCGCGCCCGGCGAAGAAGCCGGGTCCCCCTCCGTGGGCTCGGTGTCCTCCTCCAGCACCTGCGGTTCGAGCCGTCCGCGCCCGAAGACCAGCCATGACACCGCGGCGACCGCCAGGTTGAAGGAGAAGGTGCCCGCGAAGAGCAGCCCGCCGCTGACCGGCAGGTGGTTCTTCTCCAGCGCCGAGTGGACGATGCCGCCCAGGATCCCGGAGGGGGCGAAACTGCCCGCCGCGGCCCCGTTCACGGCCATCAGCCCGGCGTACAGCGGATTGACGCGGTGTCTGACGGCGAAGGCGACACCGATCGGCGCCACGATCGCGACCGCCGCGGGCGAGGCCGCGCCGGTCGCGCAGAGCAGTGCCGCCATTCCGAAGAGCACCCAGGGGACGGCCCCCACCCGGGCGCCCACCGCCCGCACCGCGACCCGTACCAGCCAGTCCACCGTGCCGTTGACGCGGGCGATCCCGAACAGGAACGTGACGGCGACCAGCACCAGGAACATGCTCGTCGGGAAACCCGCCAGTACCTCGTCCGGCGTCCGGCCGAGGGCGACCACTCCGAACAGAAAGGTGGCGACCAGCGCGAGCATGCCCATGTTCAGCCCCCGCACACCGGAGAGCAGGAACACGGCGGCGAGCGCCAGGACTCCGATGAGTTCATTCGGCATGGCCGACCCCCTCGCGGGCGGCGCCGTGGGCCGCGGCCAGCCACGCCAGGACGGACTCGGTGTGCTCGCCCAGCTCCGGTACCCGGCCCAGCCGCCGCGGGTGCTCGCCGTGGACGGTGACCGGGGGTATCAGGCCCTCCAGCACACCGACCGGGCTGTCGAACGGAGCCCAGCGCCGGCGGTCCCGCAGCTGGGGGTGTGCGCTGAACTCCGCTACGGTGCGCTGGCGCGCGTAGGCGATCGACGCCTCCTCCAGCCGGGCCACCAGCTCCTCGCCGGTGAGGGTGCCCGTCACCTCGCTCACCAGGACGTCGAGCTCGGCGCGGTGCGCCACCCGGTCGGCGTTCCCGGAAAAGCGCGGGTCGTCGCACAGGCCGGGGCGCCGCAGCACGATCCGGCAGAAGGAAGCCCACTCCCGCTCGTTCTGCAGCCCGAGGTTGATCGTCTGCCCGTCCCGCGTGGGGAACGGGCCGTAGGGGGCGATCGTCGCGTGACGGGCGCCGGCGCGGGCCGGAGCCGTGCCGCCGTAGCGCGTGTAGTACTCGGCGTACCCCATCCATTCCCCGAGGGCCTCCAGCATCGAGACCTCCAGCTGCGAGCCCCGGCCGGTGCGGGCCCGCTTCAGCAGGGCCGTGAGAATGCCGGAATACGCGTACATCCCCGCACATATGTCCGCGATGGACAGGCCCACCTTGGACGGGGTCTCGGGGGTGCCGGTGAGGGACACCAGCCCCGCCTCGCACTGGACCAGGAGGTCGTACGCCTTGCGGTCGCGGTAGCGGCCGGTACTGCCGTAGCCGGATATGTCGCAGGTGATCAGCCGGGGGTGGCTGAGCGCGAGGACGTGGTGGCCGATGCCCAGGCGGGCCGCGGCGCCGGGTGCCAGGTTCTGCACCAGGACGTCGGCCCGGTCCACCAAGGCGTGCAGCTGCCGGTTGCCCTCCGGGGAGCGCACATCGAGCTGGACGCTCTCCTTTCCCCGGTTCAGCCAGACGAAGTGGCTGGACATACCCCGCACGGTGCGGTCGTAGCCGCGGGCGAGATCGCCGCTGCCGGGGCGTTCGATCTTGATGACGCGGGCGCCCAGATCCGCCAGTTGGCGGGTGGCGAACGGAGCGGCGACGGCCTGCTCCAGAGAAACGACGAGCAGGCCGGACAGGGGCCCGTCGGGGCGTTCCTGCTCAGGGCGCGGATGCGGCTCGGACATGGGGTCCCTCCCATGGAGTCCTGGTTGGTGAGGACTCACTGTGGGTCGCCGCCCGACCGTTGTGAAATGACGAAACCTCGCCAGGGCCATGCGCCGCACGTATAGTCCCTGCATGGAGATACGGGAGCTGCAGTGGTTCACGGCCCTGGCCGAGCACGAGCACGTGACGGTCACCGCGGAACGGCTCAACATCTCCCAGCCGACCCTGTCCCGGGCCATCCGGCGGCTGGAGCGACGCGTGGGTGTTCCGCTGTTCGACCGGCACCAGAACCGGCTCCGGCTCAACAAGTACGGCGAGGTCTTCCGCGCCCACGCCCTGCGCGCGATCAGCGAGGTCTCCGGCGCCGAGCAGCGCATCACCGCCCTGATCGACCCCGACACCGGCACCGTGGCACTGGGTTTCCTGCACTCCTACGGCACCTGGCTGGTGCCCGACCTCCTCGCCGGGTACCGCCGGCTGGCTCCCGGCACCACCTTCGAGCTGCGCGGCGACGCCGCCGACGCCGTGGTCGACGACGTCCGCAACAGCAGGCTGGACCTGGGGCTGACCAGCCCGCGACCGGCCGGTGACGACGTGGAGTGGACACCGCTGCGCAACGAGGCGCTGTGCCTGCTCGTCCCGCCCGGACACCGGCTGGCCAGACGCCGCAGGGTGCGGACCGCGGAGCTGGCCGACGAGGCGTTCGTGGCACTGCAGCCGGTCTTCGGACTGCGCCAGATCACCGAAAAGCTGTGCGCCGCGGCCGGATTCGCGCCGCGGGTCGTCCTGGAGAGCACCGAGCTGAGCACACTGCGCGCCCTGGTCGCCGCCGGCCTCGGAGTGGCCGTCGCCCCCATCACCGGCGCCCCGTCCGGACCCGGTGAACACGCCGTGGCCGTGCCGCTCGAGGATCCGCAGGCGCACCGCACGGTCGGCGTGGTCACCCTCGCCGGAGGACCACGCGCGCCCGTGGTGGCGAGGTTCTACGACTACGTACGGTCCAGGGCTCATGCGCCGCACGCATGAGCCCGGTGAAGATTCGGCATTTCACGGCGGACCGGGGCTTCCCGAAAATGAGCGCCATGACGACTGAGAACCCGGGTCAGGGCGCCCCCCGCACCGCCGCCGCCGAGGGCTGGCAGGGCCGCTACTTCGAGGACTTCACCATCGGCGACGTGTACCGCCACCCCCTGGGCCGCACGGTCCTGGAGACGGACAACTCCTGGCTCACGCTGCTGACGCAGAACACCGCGCCGCTGCACTTCGACCGCCACTACGCGGCGGGCACCGCCTGGGGCAAGCCGCTGGTGGACTCCACCTTCACACTCGCCCTGGTCACCGGGCAGAGTGTCACCGACATCTCCCAGCATGTGATGGCCAATCTCGGCTGGGACCGGGTCAGGCTGCCCAACCCGGTCTTCGAGGGCGACACGATCTACTCGCAGTCCGAGGTCCTCCACAAGCGGGAGTCCGCCAGCCGTCCTGACGTGGGCATCATCGGTGTGCGCACCATCGGCTACAACCAGGACGGCGTCATCGTCATCACCTTCGAGCGGACACTGATGGTCTACCGCCGCGGACACGGGCCCCGGTTCGCGGCGGTGGAACCGGTCTGGGACGAGCGGTCCCGCAGGGCCGCCGGGCTGCACTGACCGGACCCGGGGCCGCTCGCGGCGTTCCGGTCCGGCACCGGCCGCTGTCCGAAGGCCGGTGCCGGGGCCGCCCGCGCGCTCGGCCCGCGTACCGGAACACCGCGGCCCGGGGCGGCCACCCCGCGTACGCCGGTACGGCGGGCGGCCGACGCGCGGCGGTCACGGCATGTGGCGCGCGGTCACACCACACCGTCGATGAACGCGGCGCGGATGCCGCGGACGTCGGAGCCGAGCAGACCCAGGGACCGCGCTGTGCGGCCACCGGCCACGAAGTCCTGCCCGCACAGCGGCCCGCTCAGGGCCACGAACGCGTCGGTCAGGGGGAGGGAGAGCCCGATCTGCGCGGCCAGCGAACTCCAGATGACCAGCCCGAAGGGGATGTCCTCGGTGAAGTACCGGTGCCTGATCGAGTCGGGCTCGGGGAAACCCTGACGGCCGTAGCCCTGCACGACGCGCTCGACGAAGCTGCCCTCGGTCACCCCGTAGGCGGTGTTGAGGAAATCCCAGAAGCTGGCCGCCTTCACCTGGAGCGCCTCCGCCAGGGCGAGCCGTTCCCGGTCCAGGGCGTCGATGACCTCGGCGATGCGCGGTGTCACCAGGGTGTGCAGCGGGTGGCCGTCGGCGTCTTCCACCGTCTTGAAGTTCAGCACCGCCGGCGGCACGTGGTAGATGGGGTTGCAGTTGTTCAGTCCGACGGTCAACGTGTCCTCGCCCGGCACGTAGCGGTCGTCGAAGTACGGACGCAGGATGTCCAGAGCCCGGGGCGTGTCCGCGCTGGGGACGGCGGCCAGCGGGACCGCGTGCTTGATCGCCCCGATGTAGACGTGCGCGGGACGGCGCAGCCGGCACGTGTACAGACTGGTCGGCGTCTCCGCGATGAGGCAGGGCCGCCGGCCGGCGATCGCGAACATGCGCGCCAGCTCGACGCCGCTGCCGAGCACGCCCGGCTGGAACAGGACGAGCTGGTCCGGCTCGAGGACGGACGCCAGTTCCCGGGACAGGTACGCGTGGGCGAAGGCGGGTGCGGCGACGATGACCACCTCGGCGCCGCTGACGGCGTGTGCGAGGTCGGTCGTCAGCACCGAGGGTGTGCCGTGGCCCTCCACGTCTCCGGTCATGTCGATGCCGTCATTGGCCTCGATCGGCTCCAGATCGCGGCCCCACCTGTCGAAGACGCGTACGTGGTGTCCCTTGAAGGACATGTGGCCGGCGATTGCCTGGCCGACGTTGCCTGCGCCGAGGATGGCGATGCTGCCCATAGTGCGTGACTCTTTTCGTTCTCAACGTGTGCGGGGGGGGTGGGCTCGGCGTCGCCGAGCCGGGAAGGTGCTGTGGTGTCGTGACAGGCGTTCGCGGCTTCCTTCCGGCGGTCGGGCGCCCGTTGTCCGGCGGGGATCCGCCGGACCGGGCGGGGGTCATCTGACGGGCACCCCCGGACCGAGCGGGATGCCCAGGGCGTACCAGAGGGCGAAGAAGGACGACCAGGAGACGAGTACGGCGAGCGCCACCGGCACCGTGAAGGACAGCATGGTTCCGATGCCCGCGCCCTTCCGGAACTGCTGGAGGAATCCCAGGGCCAGGACGAAGTACGCGTTCATGGGCGTGGTGTTGGTGACCGAGTCCCCGATCATGAAGGAAACCATCGCCGCTTGGGGGGAGAGCCCGATGTACATGGCCAGGGGGACCACGACGGGGGCGAGGATGGACCACATCGCCGAGCCGCTGCTGATGATGATGTTGAGCCCGCTGATGGCCAGGACGATCACGAGCAGGATGACGAGGTGGGGCGCGTCCAGGGACTTCAGGAGCCGAGCGCCCTCCACGGTGATCACATTGCTGATGCCGGTCCAGGTGAAGTAGGCGAGGAACTGCGAGACCACGAAGAACAGCACGATCACCGGGACGAAGGACTTCACGCCGTCGGCCATGGCGGAGGGGACGGACGACAGCGAGGGGATCGTGCCCACCTGCCGGCCGTAGACCATCCCGAGGAGGGCGAACAGCAGCGAGATGAACACGGCGATGTTCACCACGACCACGGACTGGACGATGCTGCCGCCCTCGCCGCGGAACGGGGATCCCGGCAGCAGGAGGGCGGCCACCGCCGCGACGTAGAGCACGAGCACCGCGCCGGACAGCCGCATGGCGCGCTTCTCGACGGCGCTCAGGGTGAACGCGGGGGAGACCTCGCCGGCCGGCCCGCTGTGACGTGGCGCATCGGCGTGGGCGGTGTGCCGTGGCGCGTCGGCGTGGGCGGTGTTGAAGAGCCTGTCGGCGGCCTCGTCGTCCTCGGGTGTCGGCACGAACTCGGGCCGTCGGGCCAGCACGCGGTCGACCGTGAGGGCGATGACGGCCGCGAGGAACACCGAGGAGACCGCGGTGAAGAAGTACGTGGCCACCGGAGTGATGACGTAGTGCGGATCGACGGTGTGCGCGGCCTCGGCCGCCAGGGAGGACCTGACCGCGTCGGCCGGTGTCACCAGCGGGCTGGCGTTGAAGCCGATGGCCGTCGACGCGTAGGCGACCATCAGGCCGAGCACCGGGCTGCGGCCAACGGTCCGGAAGGCCAGCGCGCCCAGCGGAATCATCACGATGTACGCGGAATCGCTCATCACGTGCGCGATCATGGAGCTGAACGCGATGGAGAAGGTCAGCCACCGGACGGGCAGACGGCCGATCGTGACGCGCAGAAGCGCCGTGAGGAGGCCGCTCTTCTCGGTGACGCTGACCCCGAGCAGGACCACCACCACGACCGACAGCGGCGCGAACCCGGCGAAGTTGTCCAGGGCCGACTCCGCGGCGAACTTGGCTCCTTGGAGCGAGAGCAGGCTCTTCACCGCGACGGAGTCCCCTGTCGACGGCAGGGTGACGGATACCCCCGCCCCGGCGAGCACGGCGCTGACCACACCCAGCAGTGCTGCGAAGATCCAGAACAGCCAGAACGGATGGGGAAGCCGGTTCCCCGCCCGTTCCAGCGCGCTGAGCGCCCGGAACAACCGGTTCATGGAGCCGTTCACGGTCGGACTGCTGCTTCGAAGTTGCGTCATCTGAGGCCTTATCGGGTCGACGGTGAACGCGGCTTGTCGGGCGGGGTGTGCTGCTCTGGCTGATGCGCAAGGCCGACCGCCGGGGTGTCCGGGGTGTCCGGGGCGGCGAGGGTGCGACCGGTGGGGGTACCGGATCGGCACGTGCTTGCGAAGAGGAAATCCGCTTCCTTCAGGACGAGTCAGCCCCGCCGACTCGTGCAATCCCTGTGATATTTCACAGGGATGATACGCTGCGGCGAGGGGATGTCAACAGGTCTTCGTACGGATGGACACCACGGATGGACACCCGATGACGAGGACCGCCACGCGGAGTGCTGGAAAAGGAGCTGTGGTTGGTGAAACCGGGACTGTCGATGGCGGAGCAGGCGTACGCATCCCTCAAGCGCGACATCATCCGGTGCCACCTCCGCCCGGGTGACGTCATCGTGGAGGCGTGGCTCGCGGAGCGCTACGGGATGAGCAAGACCCCGGTGCGCGAAGCCATCAACGCGCTGCGCAGAGAAGGTCTGGTCGTGGTCGTCCCGCGGCGGGGAACCTTCGTGAAGCCGACGGATCTCGGCGCCCTCCAGGACACCTACCGCCTGCGACGGCTCCTGGAGCCGGAAGCGGCCGTGCTCGCCGCGCAGCGGGCCGGCGCCGAGGACCTCGAGCGTCTGGACGCACTCAGCGCGGCAACCGTAGCGGCGAACGCCTCACGTCCCGACCTGAACGAAGCCAACCGGCTGCTCCACGTGGGGATCGCGGAAGTGGCGCGCGTGTCACTGATGATCCCGATGATCAACACATTGCACGAAGAGATCGAACGCTTCCTGAACCTCCGGGGAGAACTCGGCCGGCCCTCGTACACGATCGTCAACCACGGGCGACTGGTCGAAACCATCAGGAGCGGCTCGGAGGAGGAGATCAGACAGGTCGCCCTCGAAGGCATCGAGCGCTCCCGCCAGTACATGCTGGACACCCTGCTGTCCGGGGGGACCGGGGGGACCGGGGGGACCGGGGGAGCCGGGCAACAGGGGTGAGCGGGACGTGCGGGCCGGGCGGCCCGGGATGAACGGCTCCGGCGGCCCGCCGCCGGAGGTCGGGATCTCAGGCTCTCAGCGCGGGTCCCTGCGCATGCAGCAGATGCGGGGGCCGTTGTCGGGGAGCCGGACATCGGCCGTGACCGTGAAGCCGAGGCGCTCGTAGAACCGCACGTTCGCCTCGCCGGAGGTCTCCAGGAACGCCGGGCACCCGGCGCGCTCGGCCTCCTGGATGCCCGGACCCAGCACCGCACTGCCCAGGCCCTGTCCCTGCGCATCGGGGGCGGTGCCCACGGTTTCCAGGAACCATCCCGGCTCCTGGGGCCGGTACGGGGCGATGGCCTTGTCCGCGGCCGCGGACGCGGCGGCCCGGTCGCCGCTGAGTTCGGCGAGGACCGGCCCGAGTTCGGCGAAGGCGGGCGAGGGGTCCTGGCCGGGCACGGCCCAGACGGCCACGGCGCGGCCCTCGTCGGCGACCCACACTCGGCCGTACACCATGCCGATACGGGTCAGGCACAACTCCTGGTACCGCCGGATCCGCTCCTGGTGATCGTCCGCTGCGACCACGTGCCGGGTGTACGGGTAGTCGGCGAAGGCGCGGGCCAGGGTATCGACCGCGGTGGGAATGTCGGCGTCGGTGATGGGACGCACCACAGGGGCTTTTCGGTTCTGTGCGGTGTTCACCGAGCCATCCTGCCACCGGGTGCATGCCACGCCAACGCCTTTTGACCGGGGGAGCGTGCCGGACGCCCCGGCCCGGAGGGGACTCGTGCACACACGTGGTGCACGGACCGAGGCTCCAGCACCCTGCGCGGGGGACCTGCCAGGAGCTTCGCGGCTGCCCGTGTCCGGGGCCCATGCGGCGAGGCCGGCTCAGAGCGCGATGAGTCCCGCCGGGGTGGGTTCGAACCCGCAGGCGTCGAAGTAGAACGACCGCAGATCGTCATCGAAGTCGACATGAAGCCATTCGCATCCGGCGGCACGGGCTTGCCGGGTGGCCTCGGCGACGAGCCCGGCTCCGATCCCGGACCGGCGACGGCCCCCCGCGACCATGGTGTCCAGGACGAACGCGTGGACGCCGCCGTCCCAGGCGACGTTGACGAAGCCGACGAGGTCACCGTCATCGCGTGCGCAGACCCAGCCGAGGCTGTGGCGTCGCACCTGGGTCAGCCAATCGATATCGGCAGTCGGGTGGTTGAAGCCCTCCGCATGCAGCGCATTGACATCGACGTTGTCGAAGCCTCCCCGCCACTCATAGGTGATCGTCATGGCGTGAGTCTAGTGAGCGGCCGGGCTCCTGTGACGGGAGCGGAGCGAAAGGACCGGGCCCTGCCGTGGCCGCGCCTTCGTCCGACCGGCCGGAAGGTCTTTTCCGGGCCCGGGGGTCTGTCCCCCGTGAGAGCTACGTGCGGATGTCCACCGTGAGGTGATGATTCCCGATCACCGTGTCCATAGCGTTCAGTTCAGCCGTGGCGCCCCGGCCGCGGACCGGACAGGGAACCGGGAACGGAACCGAAGGAAGAGTCGTGATGAAACTGGTGTGGCAGATCCTGGCCGTGGTCGCGGTCGGTGCGGTCGGTGGTCAGGGCGCCAGCGCGGTGCGGGACAACCCGTGGCTCTCGCTCCTCCTGGGAGGCGTGACGGCCGTGCTCTCGGTGGTGGTCTACCGGTGGGTCGTGGGGCGCACCGAGCGGCGCCCGGTCACGGAGCTGGCCCGGGAGGGAGCGCGCGGATCGCTGCTCAGGGGCCTGGTCATCGGCGTCGCGATGTTCGGGTGCGTCATCGCGAACCTCTACGTCTACGGGGCCTATGAGGTCCACGGCTTCGGCTCGCTGACCGGAGCCATCGGGCTGGTCGGCTTCATGACCGGTGCCGCCGTCACGGAGGAACTGATGTTCCGCGGCCTGCTCTTCCGGCTCGTGGAGCGAGGTCTGGGCACGTACATCGCGCTGGTGCTGTCCGGTGTGGTGTTCGGCGCGGCCCATCTGCTCAACAAGGACGCCACCCTGCTGGGTGCCGCCGCCATCGCGATCGAGGCCGGTGGCATGCTCGCCGCCGCGTACGCCGCCACTCGCTCCCTGTGGCTGCCGATCGGCCTGCACTTCGGCTGGAACTTCGCCGAATCCGGCATCTTCGGCACCGAGGTCTCGGGCAACGGCGACACGCACGGGCTGATGGACGCCTCGACGTCGGGCGCCGAGCTGATCACCGGCGGCGAGTTCGGCCCGGAGGCCAGTGTGTACTCGGTGCTGTTCGGTGCGCTGCTGACCATCGCCTTCCTGTGGCTGGCCCGCCGGCGCGGCCACATCGTCCCCCGGCAGCGTGCCGAGCGCGTCAACGCCCTCGCTACACTCGCGCGGTGATGAGCATCCAGGGGGCGGGCCGGGTCTGGCGCCGGCTCGACGTCACCGTCCGCGACCTTCCGCTCGGGATACTGTTCCTGGTCGTGTCGGTCCTGCCGGGACTGCGCGGCCACGGGACGGAGGTCGGCGACCTGCCGACCCGCCCCTTCGACGCGCTCGCCGTCCTGACCCTCGCCCTCGAATGCCTTCCGCTCGCGGTGCGCCGGCGGTGGCCGGCCGTCTGTCTGGCGCTGGTGACGTGCGGCTTCGCCCTCGACCAGCTGCGCGGCTACCACTCGGCCGCCGGCACCGCCCTGCCCATCGTGCTGATCAGCGCGGGGTCCCATCTGGAACACCGCCGGCGCGCCACCGTGGTCCTGCTCACCGTGGCGTACGTGCCGCTGGCGATCGCACTCTCCCAGCTGGGTTCGGGCGGCGAGACGCCGACGGAGTTCGTGACGTTCTACCTGGTGCTGGCCCTGGCGTGGGGGGCCGGGGCGTGGCTGCGGGCCACCCGGCTCGCGGAGGCCGAACGCCGCGAACGTGTCGCCGCGGAGACCCGCACCGCCGAACGCGCCCAGCTCGCCCGCGAACTGCACGACGTGGTGACCCACCACGTGACCGCCATGGTCGTCCAGGCCGAAGCCGCACGCTACCTGACCGCCGCACCCGAGCGGCTCGAGCAGTCCCTGACCGCCGTCAGCGACACCGGCCGCCGCGCCATCACCGACCTGCGCCACCTGCTCGACCTGCTCAACCCCGACTACGGCCCCGGCCCCGGCCACGGCCACGGCACCGGCACCGGCACCGGCACGGGGGCGATGGAGGCCAAGGAGCCCAGGACACCGGCCGTCGGCAGGGTCCTCACCCTCGTGGAGCAGACCCGCCGGGCCGGACAGCCGGTGGACTTCACCGAACAGGGCACGCCACCGGCATCGACCGGCAGCGCCGACCTGGTCGCCTACCGGGTGGTGCAGGAAGCCCTGACCAACGCGCTCAAGTACGCTCACGGCAGCAGGACTTCCGTCCAGGTACGGCACGGCGAAAGGGAGATCACCGTGGAGGTCAGCACGGACGGAACCGGCTCACCCAGCGCCGCCGCCGTCGGCAGCGGACGGGGCCTGGCCGGCCTGCGCGAACGCATCGGCGTCCTGGGCGGCGACTTCCACGCCGGCAGCGGCATGGACGGCGGCTTCACCGTACGGGCCCGCATCCCCGCCGGCGGCACCTCGTGAGCGCGCCGATCCGGGTCCTGGTCTGCGACGACCAGATGCTGGTCCGCACCGGTCTGGTCACCATCATCGACGCCCAGCCCGACATGGAGGTGGCGGGCGAATGCGGGGACGGGCGGACCGGAGTCGAACTCGCCCGCGAGGTGAAGCCCGACGTCGTCGTGATGGACATCCGCATGCCGGTCCTCGACGGCCTGGAAGCCACCCGCCTGCTGGCCGGCGCCGGAGTGCCCCACCCCGTCAAAGTGCTCGTGGTGACGACGTTCAACCTGGACGAATACGTCTACGAGGCACTGCGCGCCGGCGCCAGCGGCTTCCTCCTCAAGGACGCGCCCCCGGACCGGCTGCTCCACGGCATCCGGACCGTGGCCACCGGCGCGGCCCTCCTCGACCCCGATGTGACACGCCAGCTCGTCGGCCGCTACGCCGCCCGCATCCGCCCCGCCGAGAACACCGCCCGCGACATCCCGCTCACCCCCCGCGAACTGGAGGTCCTCCGCCTCATCGCGGACGGCCTCTCCAACAGCGAGATCGCCGCGGCCCTCGTCATCAGCCAGGAGACCGTCAAGACCTTCGTCTCCCGCATCCTCACCAAACTCCAGCTCCGCGACCGCGTCCAGGCCGTCGTCTACGCCTACCGCCACGGCCTGGCAACCTGACGCCGCCGTGCGGGCGGGACGCATGCGGCGCGCCGTGGACGCCACACGTGGCATCACCTCCGGACCGTGTGCGCAGGTGAGCGGTGGCGGGGTGCGGGGGTGCGGGTCACCGGTGGGCGGCCAGGCCGACGCGGTGGACGCGGGTCTGCTCGGCGACGCGGCGGCCGAGGTGGCGCGCGGTGCTCAGGTCGGCGTCGTGCACGGCGGCCGGGACTTCCGGCCTGCCCGCGACAGGCCGGACAACCGTAACGGCCCCCGGGGGAACCCGGCGGGCCGTTACGAAAGAACGAGGCTAGCTGTTGTTCCAAAGCGCGTCGTAGGTGGCCGTGACGTAGGTGCCGCTTCGGTCGGAACCGATGATGCCGGGGGCCATCCTGACGTCGCCGTCCATGTCGAGGACCAGGGACGCGCCCAGCTCCTCGCCGGAGGCCACGTGCTGTTCGAACGTGGCGCGGACGGAGCCGAATCGGGCGTCGTGCCTCCCCGCTGCGGTGCTCATGGCGGCTCACAGAAACCGGATGAAAGGCAGCCATCCGGGCCGCCACGTGCCGTAACGGCGTGCTGTCGAGCGGTGCGCGCCCGAGGGCGAAAGCTGGTGGCCGCCCGGTCCATGGGTCACACTGCTCACAGTTTCAAGGCTGAGCGACGGGAAGGGCTCTGATGGGCGCCTACGAAGAAACTCACCACCGTAGCCTCGAGGATGCCGAGGGATTCTGGCTGGACGCCGCGGCGGCGATCGACTGGACCCGGCCGCCGACCCGGGCTCTGGACGATTCCCGTGCGCCGCTCATGCGGTGGTTCCCCGACGGGGAGCTCAACACCTCGTACAACGCGCTGGACCGCCATGTCGAGGCCGGTCGCGGCGGCCGGACCGCCCTGATCCACGACTCCCCGGTGACCGGCACGGTCCGGCGTTTCAGCTACGCGGAACTCCGTGACGAGGTCGCGCGCTTCGCCGGCGGGCTGCGCTCGCTGGGGGTCAGCAAGGGCGACCGGGTGATCGTCTACATGCCGATGGTGCCCGAGGCGGTCATCGCCATGCTGGCCTGTGCCAGGATCGGCGCCGTGCACTCGGTGGTCTTCGGCGGCTTCGCGCCCAAGGAACTGGCCGCCCGGGTCGATGACGCCGAACCTGTCGTGATCGTCACCGCGTCCTGCGGGATCGAGCCGACACGGGTCGTGGAGTACCGGCCGATCGTCGAGGAGGCGCTCGAACTCGCCACCCACCAGCCGGACCAGGTGATCGTCCTCCAGCGCGACACCGCGCGAGCCGAGCTCGGCGGACGCTATCTGGACTGGGCGGAGCTCATCGCCGACGCGGAGCCCGTCGGCCCGGTTCCGGTGGCGGCCACCGACCCGCTGTATGTGCTGTACACCTCCGGAACCACCGGCAAGCCCAAGGGCGTCGTGCGCGACAACGGCGGCCATGCGGTCGCGCTGGCGTGGTCGATGGCCGCGGTCTACGACATCGGGCCGGGCGACGTCTGGTGGACCGCCTCCGACGTCGGCTGGGTGGTCGGCCACTCCTACATCGTCTACGCACCGCTGCTGATCGGCGCGACCACCGTGCTGTACGAGGGCAAGCCCGTCGGCACACCGGATGCCGGTGCGTTCTGGCGCGTCATCGGCGAACACCGGGTGAAGGCGCTGTTCACCGCCCCCACCGCACTGCGGGCGATCAAGAGGGTCGACCCGGAGGCCGCCGAGCTGAAGAAGTACGACCTGTCCTCGCTCCGCACGCTCTTCATGGCCGGGGAGCGGCTCGACCCCGAGACCTACCACTGGGCACACGGACACCTCGGCACGCCGGTGATCGACCACTGGTGGCAGACCGAGACCGGCTGGCCGGTCGCGGCGAACCTCCGGGGGCTGGAGCCGATGCCGGTCAAGCCCGGGTCGGCCACGGTTCCGGTTCCCGGCTGGGACGTACGCATCCTCGGCCAGGACGGTGCCGAACTGCCCGCGGGCCAGGAGGGTGTGATCGCGATCCGGCTCCCGCTGCCGCCCGGCGCGCTACCCACTCTGTGGGGTGATGACGAGCGGTTCGTCGCGGCCTACCTGTCGCGGTACGACGGCTACTACCTGACCGGTGACTCCGGGTACCGCGACGCGGACGGCTATCTGTTCGTCATGGGCCGCACGGACGACGTGATCAACGTCGCCGGGCACCGGCTGTCGACCGGTGCGATGGAAGCGGTGCTCGCGGCGCACCCGGCCGTCGCCGAGTGTGCGGTGATCGGGGTGTACGACCAGCTCAAGGGCCAGCTGCCCCAGGGCCTCGTGGTGCTCAAGGCCGGCGCCGGGATCGGCGAGGACGACCTCCGCCAGGAGCTGGTCGCGGCGGTGCGCCGGGAGATCGGCCCGGTCGCCGCGTTCCGCTCCGTCTCGGTGGTGGACGCGCTGCCCAAGACCCGGTCGGGAAAGATCCTTCGCAAGACGATGCGCGGGATCGCCGAGGGGCGCGATGAACCGGTGCCGTCGACGATCGAGGACCCGGCGGTGCTGGACGCGCTGCGGCCCGTGCTGCGTCCTGAGTGAGCGATCGCCCCGCGGTGCGCCGGACCGCAGGAAGCCGGACGGGGCCCCGGGCGGCGACGCGTCCCGCCGGCCCGGCCCGTCCCGCGGTCGCCGG
>NZ_BBOX01000017.1 GCF_001553455.1 Streptomyces hygroscopicus subsp. hygroscopicus | reverse complement strand
CTGCGTCCTGAGTGAGCGATCGCCCCGCGGTGCGCCGGACCGCAGGAAGCCGGACGGGGCCCGGCGGCCGGAACTCCGGGTTCCGGCCGCCGGGCCCCTGACGGCTGGTCCGGCTGGTCCGGCCGGACTCGGCTGGTGAGCTGCCGGTGAGCACGCGGGGCGCCGACGCGAAACCACCATGCTGCTCGGGCGGGCAGCGCTGGAGGGCACGTTCCGGCGCTGGCTCCGGCCCGGTGCACCGCACTGCGGGCGGCACGGTACGCGGCCGGATCCCCGGCTCCGTGCCATGACGGGCAACCTCCGCAGGTTCTGCGCCCTCTTCCATGCCGACCATGCCCGTACGCGCCGACGTGCCCCGGTCCGGGCCGCACACCGGCTGACCGACTCCGGTTCCGACTCCGGTTCCGGTTCCGGTTTCTGACTCCGACCCCGATCCCGATCCCGCCCCCGCCCCCGACCCTGATCCTGATCCCGACCTACGAGGACACACCGCCGTGACGCCCGACGAACCCTTCGACCGCATCGCCGACGATCTCATCGAGCGTCCGCGCGCAGCCCGTCTCGTCCGTCGGCAAACGCACCGCTCGGCTCCCGGGGAACCGGCTCACCACGCGTCGGCGACACCGGACCGGTGCGGGGCCGCCGCTGCCGGTCGGTGTTCCGGCACTTGCCGACCGTCGCACGGCTCGCCGACGCGCCGGTCCGCGTACGGACCGGTGGTGGTTCGCCACCTCGCGCCGCCGACCGTATGACGCTCATCCGCACCGGAGACGTCCGGGCGCGCGCCGGAACCGCAGGAACCGTCCGAGCCGCCGTCCGCCCTCGCGCGGACGGCCTCGGTTCACACGACCGACTTGGGACAGACGTGCCGGAACTTGTACTGCATGCCAATGGACGCACCTGGACCCTGGACGCGTCCCGGAGCTACACCATCGGGCGCGACCAGCAGGCCGACATCTCGTGCATCGACCGCCGGGTCTCCCGGCGCCACCTGATGATCCGTTGCGACGGCGGGACATGGGTCATCGAGGATCTCGGCAGCGCGAATGGCACGTTCGCCGAAGGGCGTCGTATCCAGCGGATCGAGGTCGGCCACGGTTCGATCGTCCGGCTGGGAAACGCCTCCACGGGCATGCGGCTGGACTTCACCGGAGCCCCGGCGGCGGTGAGTGACGACCAGGCCACCGCTGACTTGCGGATCCGCGCGGGGCTGCCCCGGGGCGAGGCCCGTCCCCCCGGGGACCGGGGGGCCACGGATCCGACGGACCGCGGCACGCCGGAGGCCGCCGCCGCCACGCCCCCGGTGGTGCCTGGTCCTGGGGTGGGGGAGGTGCCCCCGGTGGTGCCTGGTCCCCGGGTGGGGGAGGCGCCCTCTGGTCCCCGGGGCGGGGAGGTGCCTCCGGTGGTGCTTGATCCTCGGGCCGGGGAGGTGCCTCCGGGCGTGCCTGGTCCCCGGGTGGGGGCTGCGCCCTCTGGTCCCCGGGCCGGGGAGGTGCCTCCGGGCGTGCCTGGTCCCCGGTTGGGGGAGGCGCCCTCTGGTCCCCGGGCCGGGGAGGTGCCTCCGGTGGTGTCCGGTCCCCGGGCCGGGGAGGTGCCGGGCGCCGTCACGGGAGCGCCGGCGGCCCGTGGCGACGACCTGTTCCGGCCCCTGCCCCACCATGCCGCATCCGGCCTCGCCCATGCCGAGGCTCCCCGGACGCCCGGAGACGCGGGGGAGGCCCGGGACACCCCCCGGCCCGGAGAACCCACGGCCGGTGCCCGTGGAGCCGCCGCGGCCCTTTCCATCGACCGGAGCCCCTCGGGCGTCCACTCACTCGTCCGGGGAGAACGGCTGCGTATCGGTCGCGCGCCGGACAACGAACTCGTGGTGGAGGGCCCGTACGTCTCCCGCCACCATGCGGAGTTCCGGCCCCTGCCCGACGGCCGCTTCGAAATCGTCGACCTCGGCAGTCACAACGGCACCTATGTCAACGGGCAGCCCGTGGACCGCCAGATCATCGGCCCGTACGACATCGTCGGTGTCGGCCACTCCGCCTTCCGGCTCGCCGGAGACCGGCTGGAGCAGTTCGTGGACACCGGCGAGGTGTTCTTCGCGGCCCGCAACCTGACGGTGACCGTCGGGCGCGGCAAGACCATCCTGGACGACGTCTCCTTCGGTGTCCCCCAGAAGTCGCTGGTCGCGGTGATCGGGCCGTCGGGCTCCGGGAAGTCCACCCTGCTGCGCGCACTCACCGGCTACCGGCCTGCCGACCGTGGTCAGGTGCTCTACGACCACCGCGATCTGTACGTGCAGTTCGCCGAGTTGCGCCGCCGTATCGGCCTCGTCCCGCAGGATGACATCCTGCACAAGGAACTGACCGTCGAGACCGCTCTGATGTACGCGGCCAGGCTCCGCTTCCCCGGTGACACCAAGGCGGCCGAGCGCAAGGCGCGTATCGATGAGGTGCTCCAGGAGCTTCGACTCGACGTCCACCGGCTCAAGAAGGTCGCCTCGCTCTCCGGTGGTCAGCGCAAGCGGGTGTCCGTTGCCCTGGAACTGCTGACCAAGCCCTCCCTGCTCTTCCTCGACGAGCCCACCTCCGGTCTGGACCCGGGCCTGGACCGTGATGTCATGAAGTTGCTGCGGGAGCTGGCCGACGACGGCCGCACCGTGCTGGTGGTGACCCACTCGGTCGCCGAACTGTCCCTGTGCGACCGGGTGTTGGTCATGGCACCCGGCGGCTCCGTGGCGTACTTCGGTCCCCCGGACGAAGCCCTGGACTTCTTCGGTCACGACAGTTGGCCCGATGTGTTCTCCGCCTTCGAGAACCACCGCGACGACGACTGGGGCGGGCGCTGGCGGGCTTCCCGGCAGCACGACCGGTGCGTCGCGGAGATCGACTCGGCCGTACCGCCGCGGCAGCCGGGCACCCCCGCGACGCAGCCGCCGACCCGAGCTCCGCAGCCCCGACCACAGCGCTGGACCGGCCAGTTGTGGACGCTGATGCGCCGCTATGTGTCGGTCATCGCCTCCGACAAGGGCTTCATGGCGCTGATGGTGCTGCTCCCGGCCGTGCTGGGCGGGCTGAGCTGTCTGGTTCCGGCGACGTACGGACTCGCCCCGCCACCGCCCGACAGCCGTTTCCGCTACAACCAGGAGTCCGGAACCATTCTGCTGGTGCTGGTCGTCGGCATGTGCTTCTCCGGTGCGGCCAACTCCGTACGTGAATTGATCAAGGAACGGGTGATCTACGAACGGGAGAGGGCAACGGGCCTGTCCCGATCCGCGTATCTGATGTCGAAGGTGATCGTGCTCGGTCTGATCACCGCGGCGCAGGGCGTTGTCCTCTGCGCGATCGGCTTCTCCGTCCGCCCAATGCCCGCCCAGGGACTGCTCATGCCCACGGCCGTCGAGGTCTGCGTGGTCATCAGCGCGCTGGGCTTCACCACCATGATGTTCGGTCTGGTCATCTCCGCGCTGGTGAGGACCCCGGAGAAGACCATGCCGCTGCTCGTGATGTACGCCGTCGTCCAGGTCGTCTTCACCGGGGTCCTCTTCAAGCTGTTCGACGCCCCGGGCGTCGAACAGGCCGGCTGGCTGATGCCCGCCCGCTGGGCCGTCGCCGGTGCCGGGACCACACTCGACCTCGCGCACACCATGCCGCCATGGAACCTCGACAAGCCGGACGAGGTCGACCCGCTGTGGGCCCACACCGTCACCCAGTGGGGCATCGACCTCGGTGTGCTTCTGGCGATCGGGCTGGTCTGCGGCTTCGCGGTGGCCCGGCTGCTGCGTCGGCACGAACCCGAGGTCATGCGGGATTAGCCCCGGCCACGACACCGACCGAACGACGGCGAACGAACCAGGGCCGCGAGGTGCTGAAGTCGAGTACGAATACGACAAGTTCACGAACATGGTCACCGTCGCGGACGGTGATTTCCAGGTCGTGGCCTGCGTGATCCCCAAGCCTGGTGGCGGCAGCGCCTTCGAGCGGTACTGCATCCAGGCGACCGAGGCCAGCGCCTGGCGGTGACGGCCGGGACCCTGGGGTGCCGAGGTCGGGCCCGGCCGATGGCTCCTCCTGCGCCGGTCGAGACCGGTCGAGACCGGGCGAGATCCCGGCGAGATCCGGGCGAGATCCCGGCGAGATCCGGGCGAGATCCCGGCGAGATCCGGGCGAGATCCCGGCGAGATCCGGGCGAGATCCCGGCGAGATCCGGGCGAGATCCCGGCGAAATCCCGGCGAAATCCCGTCAGTTCCGCGCCCGGTCGGTCCGCCTCGGTGAAGGCCCGGGTCCGCCGGGAAGAGATCGGCGATTGCCCCTCCTGTTGGTCTGCCGCGACGAGCGGTGAACCGCCGCTGCTGCCCGCCGTTGAGGAACGCGGCACCGTGCCACGGCGCCGCCCGTCAAGCCGGTGGGTACCGTGCGCTACACTTGATCACGACGAGGCCGCCCGAACTCCGGGCAGCCGGACGTGCGTTGGTGGTCCAAGGAAAGACGCCCCGCTTCCTGCGGGGAGATGCAGGTGCAAGGCCTGCCCAGCGCTCAGAAGACGAGCCCCCACCCCGCCCGCGGGGTGGGGGCTCGGCGCTGTTCTTCAGGACCGCGGGGCCAGGCGCAGCGTGGTGGCGCGGGCCTGTTCGCCGACCATGGGCTCGACGTAGCCGCTGTAGTGGCCGTACTTGGCCTGGTAGGCGGCATCGACCCGGTCGTTGACCGCGGGGTCGCCGACGGGGGCGAAGGTGACGTCGGCTTCGACTCCGCCAGCGGTGATGTGGCCGGTGTGGGTGGCCTGGGCGGTTTTCCACCAGGTGCCTCCGGTTCCGCGCCAGGAGCGGACGTACAGCTCGTCGCCGTCGCGTACGACCCAGATCGTGGTGGGCTCGCGCAGGGATCCGTCGTCGCGGCGAGGGGCGATGCGCAGTTCCTCGGCCGCGGCGATGCGCTTCAGCGTCTCGGTCTTCCAGGTGTTCATGAACCGGCCTCCTTCGTGGTGCGGGCACGGGCGTTGTGTTGTCCTGCTCGGGTCGTCACTCCCGAGCGGGTGCTTCCTCCCGGGCCGGGTCTTTACCCCCGGGCCGGGTCTTTCCTCCCGGGCCGTGCGGGGAGCGGGACCCGGCGCGGCGGCCGAGGGCCCCGTTCAGCGCCTGCCGGCGCGGTCGGCGTCCGCGGATACGTCCTCGGTGGCCGCCCAGGTGGCCAGCAGCCGCAGCGCGTCGTGGTCCGGGGTGTGGGGCCCGGCGCTGTACGCGGTCAGGGTCAGGCCGGGCTGCGCGGGCAGTTCCATGGCGTCGAAGTCGAGGGTGATCTCACCGATGGCCGGGTGACGGAAGGCTTTGCGACCGGTGTGGTGCAGGCGCACGTTGTGCTTGGCCCACGCGGTACGGAACTCCTCGCTGCGGGTGACGAGCTCGCCGATGAGCCCGGTCAGACCGCTGTCGCCGGGAGCCCGTCCGGCCTCGGTGCGCAGCAGGGAGACGGTGGTGTTCACGGACTGCTCCCAGTCGGGGAAGAAGTCACGGCCGTGGGGGTTCAGGAACTGGAAGCGGGCGATGTTCACCGGGCGCGACGTGTCATCGGTGAACAGCGGCGCGTACAGGGCGTGGCCGAGGCGGTTCACGGCGAGGATGTCGAGGCGGCCGTTGCGGATGAAGGCCGGGGAGTCGGTCATGGAGTCGAGGACGCGCAGGACGCTCTCCGGGAGCGGGCCGCGGGGGCGTCTGGTGCGGCGGGAGGGACGCCTGGCGACGGCGCGGGCCAGGTCGTAGAGGTGCGCACGCTCGGCTTCGTCCAGCCGCAAGGCGTTCGCGACGGCGTCGAGGACTTCCTCGGAGGCTCCGGCGAGGTGGCCGCGTTCGAGGCGGACGTAGTAGTCGACGCTGACACCGGCGAGCATCGCGACTTCCTCGCGGCGCAACCCGGGCACGCGCCGGTTGCCGCCGTAGGCGGGCAGCCCGGCCTGCTGCGGGGTGATCTTCGCGCGCCGGGAGGCCAGGAACTCGCGGATGTCGCTCTCGGTACTCACGTGTTCCAGGCTAGGGCGGACGGCACGGACGAGGGGGGTCCTGCCAGTACCTGGCACAGCCGTACCTTCCTCGGGCGCGTGACCGGCGGTTTCCTCGGTAGTGGGCGTTGCCGCGGCCCCGGCGCACCCGCCCCGCAACCGGCCACCGAGAGGCTTCGGGCCATCGGGACCGGCCCCTGACCACGGCGCGGGCGCCCGGTTTCCAGACTTTCCCCACATGAGGAGTCGTCCTATGGCGAAGCAGTCCGCACCCCAGGAGCTGGCCGGAATCGCGCCCAAGCTCGTCGAGGTCACCGATGAGGTGCTCTTCGGCGACGTCTGGGAGCGGGCCGGGCTCTCCCCGCGTGACCGCAGCCTGGTCACCGTGAGCGTGCTCGCCGCGCTGTACCGCGGCGAGCAGCTCGGTCACCACCTCCGGGTGGCGCTGGAGAACGGGCTGAGCGTGGCGGAGCTGTCCGAGGCGATCACCCACCTCGCCTTCTACGCCGGATGGCCGAACGCCATGACCGCGATCACCCGGCTCAAGCAGATCGCCGACGAGCGGGCTGCCGCCTGACCGCGCGACGTGCCGCAAGGAGCACCACCTGATGGAATTGCTGAACAAGCAGCCGACGACGAAACTGCCCGCCGTGTGGTTCACCGGGGACGCGTGGGCCGATGTGATCCACCGCGGCGAGGAACCCTCCCGCGCCCGCGCGAACGTGGTGCGTTTCGCGCCCGGTGCCCGGACCGCCTGGCACTCCCACGGTCTGGGGCAGGCCCTTTAGCCGGTCCCCGGCGTGGCCTCCGCCCGAAGCGGCGCCCGGACGCGCAGGCGGGGAGCCTCGCGGCGCGGTCGGCTCCTAGCTCTCCGCCCGCTCGACCGCCCGGCGCAGGAGAGCGAAGAGCTCCCGCTCCTCGGCGGTGAACGGCGCGAGCATCTGCTCGTTCACCCCGACCCGCCGGACCACGCCCGCGCCACCGGCCCGGCCCCTCGGTCCCGGACCTGCCGTGAACAGGCCCGGGACGTCAGCGTGTCCGCCCCGCCGACCCGTGGCCCGCGCCAAGGGTTCGGCAACGGACCCGGCCTACCCGGCCTACCCGAATGACCCGGCCTACCCGGCCTACCCGGCCTACCCGACCTGCCCGACCTGCCCGAGTGACCCGAGGGACCCCGGGAGGAGGTACTTCTTCGGCGGGACGGTGGTGCCGTGTGCCCAGGCGTCGAAGAAACCGGTGAGGTTCTCGCCGGACACCTCCTGGGCGAGCGCCTCGAACTGCGCCCAGGAGGCGTTGCCGTAGCGGTGGTCGCGCTGCCAGCGCCTGAGGGTGTCGAAGAACGCCTGGTCGCCGACCGTGCGGCGCAGGGCGTGCAGCATCATGGACCCCTTGTTGTACAGGGCTTCGTGCAGTTCGCGGCCCTTGCCCGGGTCGTACAGCCTGGTCGTCCAGAAGCCGGGGTCCGCCTCGCTGTCCTCCAGCATGGTGCGGTAGAAGCCGTTGTCCAGGTCGGCCCCGGCCTTCTCCTCCCACAGCTGGTTGGCGTACTGGGCGAAGCACTCGGCCAGACAGCCGTCGCGCCAGTCGGCGACGGAGACGCTGTTCCCGAACCACTGGTGGGCGTTCTCGTGGACCATCGAGGTGTCGAAGTACGCCCCCTGGTACGTCGGACGGCTCTGTGTCTCCAGGGCGAGCGGGCCCTCGCCGTCGCCGCCGGCGATGACGATCCCTCCGGCCGAGGAGAACGGGTACGGGCCGAACTTCGAGGCCAGGAAGTCGATGACCTCCGGCAGCAGCGCCTCCGACTCCGGGTCGATGACGGCCCCGGGGCTGTAGGCGTGGACGACGGGCGTGCCGTCGGAGAGCTTGGAGGTGTGCACGGTGAACTTGTCGATGGCGATGGTGCTGAGGTACGTCGCCATCGGCCGGTCCTCGTACCAGCGGAAGGTGGTCGTGCCACCGTCGCTGGTGGTGGCGCCCTGCCTGCCGTTGCCGAGCACCGTCCAGCCCTCGGGGACGGTGGCCGTGAGCCGGAAGGTGGCCTTGTCCGAGGGGTGGTCGTTGGCCGGGTACCAGGCGGTGGCGGCGTGCGGTTCACCGGACACGCTCGCGCCGCCGTCGGCGAGGGTGTGCCAGCCCTCGCCGACCGGTTCGCCGGAGTAGCGGACGCGGACGGAGAAGCGCGTGTGCTTCGCCAGCGGCCGGGCGGGGGTGACGACGAGTTCGTGGGCGCCCTCGCGGGTGACGGCGCGGGCGGGCGTGCCGTCCACGGTGACGGAGCTGACCTGGAAGCCCACCAGGTCGAGGTGGAACCGGTCCAGGTCCTGTGTGGCGACGGCCCGGACCGTGGTGTCGCCCGTCAGGTGGCGGGGGCGGGCCGGATCGTAATCCACGTGAACGTCGTACTGGGTGACGTCGTAACCGGAGTTGCCGTCGTCGGGGTAGTACGGGTCTCCGGCGCCGGGGCCGCCCGGGGCGGCGGAGGCGGGCAGGGCGGTGAACACGATGCCTGCGGCCACGGCGGTGGCGAGCGTGGTGGCGCGGCGACGGCGGGTCCGGCGTGCGGGCATGCGGCTGCTCCTTCGAGGTGCGGGTGTCCAGGGCCGGGGCCAGGACGGGGGTGTCCGGGGGCCGGGCGTGGTCAGTGGCGCGCGGCGAGTTGCCAGACCGCGGCAATGAGGGCGTTGGTGCTGAGGGTCTCGGTGCGCGGATCCACGTTCTCGACGCGGTCGCACGCCTCGTGCAGGCACTCGTCGAGCCCCGTGGCGAAACCGCCCACCGGGATGCCGGCGTCACCGAACGAGACGTGGTCGCTGCCGCCGATGCCGATGTCGAAGGTGGGCAGCTTCCGGGCCGCGAACCAGTCCTCGAACGCCGCGGTCGCCGCGGGGTCGTCGTGGACGACGAGCCACTGCCGGATGTTCCTGGTCCCGGCCATGTCCACGTTCAGGTAGACGTCGATCCGTTCGCGGTCGGCGGCGGACAGGTCCCGCACATAGGCACCGGATCCCACCATGCCCGCCTCCTCGGCGCCCCACCAGGCGAACCGCAGATGGCGGTCGGGGGTGAGACGTGCCCGGGACACTTCGAGGGCGGTGGCGAGCAGGGCGGCGGAGCCGGAGCCGTTGTCGTTGATACCGGGCCCCGCCGCCACGCTGTCCAGGTGCGCTCCGGCGAACACGACGTGCTCGGGGTCGCCGCCGGGCCAGTCCGCGATGAGGTTGTAGCCGGTGGCGCCGTCATGGGTGAAGCGGTGCAGGGCGGTACGGAATCCGGCCCGGTCCAGCGCGGCCTTCACGTAGGCCACCGAGTCGCGGTAGCCGGGGGTGCCATGGGCGCGGTTGCCCCCGTCCCGGTCCGCGATCCGCTGCAGGGCGTCGAGATGCGGCATGACCTGGTCCGCGGTGATGACCGGCGGGGCCGGGGCGGTGGCGGGTTCGGCCGCGGCGGCGGGCGCGCCCACGAGGGCGGCGCACAGCCCGAGGACCACGCTCGCGCGGCGCAGACGGGACGTCGGGTGCATCGGTACGGATCTCCTTGCGGGTGGCGACGGGGGTGAGCCCGGGTGTCCGGGCACGGGAGATCACGATGGACGCGGGATGTGAGGTTGTTGTCAGCTTTGGATGACAGGAAGGAGACGGAAACGGCTGAGCGGGCGGAACGGGCTTCCGTCGGGCGGAACGGGCCTCCGCGGGCGGCCGGTAGCGCGGGGCGCAGCGGACCGCGCCGGCGCCCGGAGCGCAACCCGTCCTCGCGAGGGGAAACCGCCGAAAGGGGTCCGGAAACCGCCTTCGGGAGGGGAAACCGCCCTGGGCGAAACGGGTTGTCGAGGTGTGGCTGCACCGTGGCTCGCTGACGCGCCCGGAGCGGGCCGGCCGGTACCCCGCGGGCCGGTGCCCGCAGCACCCGTCCCCGCGCCGGTCCGCCCCGGCTAGTGCGGGGACGCGGGGACGGGGGAGAGGCGGTAGCCGGCTCCGTGGCCGGTCACCCGGCCCGCGGTGGGCGGCGGGAAGTGGGTGCCCAGCAGGAGGGTGTCGGTGCCGGCGAGGGACGCGAGGAGGGCGCGGCGGGTGGCCTCGGCCTGTCCGGGGTCGATGTCGACGCAGGAACTGATGGCGGGGTGGGCGAACTGGACGGGGTGGTGCACGCAGTCGCCGGTGATCAGCGCGCTCCGGCCGTGGCTGGTGAGCCGCAGGGCGAGGTGGCCCGGGGTGTGGCCGGGGGTGGGCAGCAGGCGCAGCCCGGGGATCACCTCGGTGCCCTCGGCCGGGAGGTCGACCAGGTCGAGCAGTCCCGCCTCCTCGATCGGGACGACGGAGTCGCGGAACATCTGCGCGCGGGGTTCGTCCATGTCGTAGCCCGCCCAGAACTCCCGCTCGGTGCGGGAGGTGAGGTAGCGGGCGCGGGGGAAGGTGGGCACCCAGGCGCCGTCCACCTCGTGGGTGTTCCAGCCCACGTGGTCGGTGTGCAGATGGGTGAGGACGACCAGGTCGATGGAGTCCGGAGGGAACCCGGCGGCGGTGAGCCGGTCCAGGTAGCCGGTCCGCAGATCGTGCCAGGCCGGGTTGGCGCGGGTCTTGCCGTTGCCGATGCCGGTGTCGGCCAGCACGCGGGTGCCGCCCACCTCGAAGGCGAAGCTGTGGCTGGAAAGGCGCAGGATGCCGTCCTGATCGGCGAAATCCGGGTGCAGCCAGTCCTGTTCGCCGACGATGCCGGGGGTGGCCCCGGGCAGCAGCCAGGGGCCGGTCTGCGGTGGCAGGGCGGTTTCGTCGATGCGGTGGACGGTGATGTCACCCACGGTCCAGGAGGGGATGGCGCGGGACGGGGATGCGTTCATGGTCCGTCGCTTTCTCGGGTCTCGGGTCTCGGTGGAGGTGGCCGCTGCCGGTGCGCTGAAGCCATCGGCCACGCTAAAGGCAATCGATTTGCTTTAGCTCACCGTAGGGCCTTACAGTCGACTAACGCAAATGCTTAGCGTTTGTGGGGAGCCTTACGCCTTCCCCGTCCCCGAGGGCCCTCCGCCTTTCCGTCCATGAGGGCCTTCCGTCCATGAGGGCCTTCCGCCTCGTCAGCCCCCTGAGAGGAAGACACGATGTCCGCCGCTGAACTCACACCATCGGAGGCGGCCCGCTGGGCCGCCCGTGCCGGACTCCCCCTGCCGGCCGACCGCCACACCGCGGTGGCGGCCACCGCCGAGTACATCCATTCCGTCGTCGCCGTCCTGCGCGAACTCGACTTCGGCGACACCTCGCCCGCCCTTGCCTACCGCGCGGTGGAGGAGAAGCACGATGCAGCCGTATGAACTGTCCCTCACCGAGGCCGCCGACGCGATCCGGACCGGCCGGCTGTCCCCCGTCGAGCTGGTCGACTCCGTCCTGCACCGCCTCGAAGAGGTGGATCCGCGGCTGACCGCGTACGTCACGGTGGTGGCGGACGAGGCGCGCCGGGCGGCCCGCGAGGCCGCGGACGACGTGGCGGCCGGCCGCCTCCGCGGCCCCCTGCACGGCGTCCCCATGGGGCTGAAGGACCTGATCGACGTCGCCGGCGCCCCCACCACCGCCAGCTCCCGGGTCCGCGAGAGCCACCGCGCCCGGGAGGACAGCACGGTCGCCGCCCGGCTGAGCGCGGCCGGAGCGGTCCTGGTCGGCAAGACCCACACCCATGAGTTCGCCTACGGGCTGACCACTCCGCAGACCCGCAACGCCTGGGACACCGGGCGGGTCGCCGGCGGCTCCAGCGGCGGATCCGCCGTCGCCGTCGCCGCGGGCGCCGCGACGTTCGCCCTGGGCACCGACACCGGCGGCTCCATCCGCGTCCCCGCCGCGCTCAACGGGGTCGTCGGCCTCAAGCCCACCTACGGGCTCGTGCCCCGCCACGGCGTCACCTCCCTGTCCTGGTCCCTGGACCACGTCGGCCCCCTCACCCGCACCGTCCCGGACCAGGCCCTGGTCCTGGCGGCCCTGGCCGGGCACGACCCCCGCGACCCGGCCTCCCTGGACATGCCCGCGCGGGACTACCGGCCGGGCGACGCGGAAGACCTGACCGGGCTGCGCGTCGGCGTGCCGCGCACCTACTACTTCGACCACGTCGACCCGGAGGTGGAAGCCGCGGTCCGGCAGGCCATCGACCGGCTCCAGGCGCTCGGCGCGCGGCTCGTCGAGGTCGAGATCCCCCTGACCCGCTACGTCCTGGCCACCCAGTACGGCCTCATGGCGCCCGAGGCGAGCGCCTACCACGAGCGCACCCTGCGCACGGTCCCGGAGCTGTACCAGGACGATGTGCGCATCCTGCTGGAGGCCGGGGAGCTGATGTCCGCCGGCGACTATCTGCGCGCACAGCGCTCCCGGAGCCTGATGCGGCAGGAGTGGGCGCGCCTGCTGGAGGAGGTCGACATGATCGCGGCCCCGACGGTTCCGATGACCGCGGTGAAGGCCGAGGAGTCGGCCGTCACCTGGCCGGACGGCAGCGTCGAAAGCGTCGCCGACGCCTATGTGCGGCTCTCGGCCCCCGCCAACATCACCGGTGTGCCGTCGCTGTCCGTTCCGGTCGGCCAGGACGCGGCGGGCCTGCCGATCGGCATGCAGCTGCTCGGGCGGCCGCTGGGGGAGCGGACGCTGCTGCGGGCCGGTCACGCCTACGAGCGGACCCGGTCGGCCCACGAGCTCGCCCCGGCGGCCTGACGGCGGCCCCGGTGGTCTGGTGGCGGCCCCGGGGGTCTGGTGGCGGTCCCGGTGGTCTGGTGGCGGCTCCGGCGGCCTGACGGCGGCTCCGGTGGTCTGGTGGCGGCTCCGGCGGCCTGACGGCGGCCCCGGGGGTCCGGCGGCGGCTCCGGTGGTCTGGTGGCGGCTCCGGTGGTCTGGTGGCGGCCCCGGCGGCCTGACGGCGGCCTCGGTGGTCCGGCGGCGGTCCCGGTGGTCCGGCGGGGCCCCTGGGGTCCGGCGGGCCCGGGGGGCGCGGCACCGCCGTCCGGCCCCCTGCCCCCGCTGTCCGGCCCCGGGCCCGGCCCCGACCCCGGCCACCCTGCCGATCAGCGCCCTGTTCCCGGTGCCCGGGGCGGGCACAGGG
>NZ_BBOX01000016.1 GCF_001553455.1 Streptomyces hygroscopicus subsp. hygroscopicus | reverse complement strand
CAGGGAGAGGGAGCACCGGGGGTCGGCCCTGGCAGGTGGCGTAGCTGGCGCCGCGAGCACTCCGAGGACCGTGCCCGCGACCCGCCGGGCGCGCTGAGCACCCCGGGCTCGGTGAGGAACGGGCGCGGATCCGCCCCCGCCCGGCCCCCGGCGCAGCCCCGTGCCCGTCCGGCCCCGGCCCCCGGCGCAGCCCGGTCCCCCTCCGGCGCTCCAGCACCGAGAACGCGCCTGGTGCCCGCCGATCCGATGCCACCGTCCAGCAGTGCACCCCCGCCGACCCATCGGCCGCATCAGCTGTCCGGGGGTGAACGCCGGCGCGTGGTCATCGCCCGCGCCCTGGCCAACACTGGTGTCTCGTGGTCCGGTTGCCGCCCGCGTTCCTACACTCGCCGCCATGTGCGCATACGTGGTCGTCGCCGAGGACGACCGGAAGCAGGCCGAACTGATCCGTCGCTATCTGGAACACGAGGGCCACCGGGTGACCGTCGTCCACGACGGGCGGGCCGCACTGGCGGAGGTCCGGCGGCAGCCGCCCGATCTGCTCGTCCTGGACGTGATGATGCCCCAGGTGGACGGCCTCGACGTATGCCGCGTGCTGCGTGCGGAATCGACCCTGCCGGTGCTGATGCTGACCGCCCGCGCCACCGAGGACGATCTGCTGTTGGGCCTGGGCCTCGGTGCCGACGACTACATGACCAAGCCGTTCAGCCCGCGCGAGCTGATGGCCCGGATCCGCTCGCTGCTGCGGCGCAGCTCCGCCACCACGGCCGCGGCGGGCACGGAGCCGGTGCTCACCGTCGGGCCCCTGACCGTCGACCCCGCCCGGCACGAGGTGTCGATGCACGGCCGGCCGGTGGACTGCACACCCGGTGAGTTCCGGTTGCTGCAGATGCTGGCCGCCCGCCCCGGCCACGTCTTCACCCGCCCGCAGATCCTGGAGCGGCTGCACGGCTTCGACCGGTACGTCACCACACGCTCCGTCGACGTGCATGTGATGAACCTCCGCAAGAAACTGGAGACCGATCCGCGCCGGGCGCGTTTCCTGGTCACCGTCTACGGCGTCGGCTACAAGATCACCGACGGCACGGCCAGTCCGGCCACGGATGCGGTGGCCACGGTGACCACGGATGTGGCGGCCAAGGTGACCACGGACGTGGTGCCCGATGTGATCACCGGTGCCGCCGCCGACGGAGCAGCCCATCGTGCGCCGTGACGTACCGCTGCGCCGCAGCCTGCTGCTGCGCCTGCTCGCCGTGTCCGTGCTGGTCTCGGTGTGTTCGGTCGCCGCGACCGCCTGGCTGGCCGTGCGGACGACCGCGGTGGCCATCCGCGAAGAACGGGGCCAGGCCCTCGCGGACGACACCCGGATCTACGACCGCCTGCTCGGCTACGCGGCCCGCCATCCGCGCTGGGACGGCGTGGGCCCGACCGTCCGCGCCCTGGCCCGGGAGACCGGGCACCGCATCGTCATCACCGGTGACGGCCGGCGGATCGCCGACTCCGAACCCGCCCCGGACCTCCCCTACCGGCCGCCCGCCAAGGCGACCGCCGTCATCGACCCGCTCGCGGTGAGCCCCGATCTGCTCCCGGACTCCGCCTCCGACCGGATCGATCCGCGCGCCGTCGGGCCGTTCCGGCTCAGTGAGGACGAACGCACGAGGCTGCGCGGGGCGGCGCGACGCCAGGCCGAGTGCCTGCGCACCGTCCTCGGCCAGGAGATGACCGTGGTCGAGGCCCCGAGCGGGCGGCCGCGCGTGGAGAGCGGCGCCTCCCGGGTGCCGGAGAGCCCGCTTTGTGCCTCCACGACGCTCGACTCCCGCACCCCGACCGAGGCCAGGGCGCTGTCCGCGCTCACCGTCCTCGTCAACACCTGCCTGTCCCGACGCCACGCGGCCGCGGTGAAGCTCACCCTGGACGACCACGGGACACCCCGTATCGAGCCGCTGCCGGCGCCACGCTCCCAGCCCCTGCCGGCGCCGCCTTCCGGGTCCCCGCAGGAGCCGCCTTCCGGGCCGCGCGACGGCGGGAGCGCCGATGGCCCACTGGTCGCCTCATGCCTGGCCAGTGGCCGCGCCCAGCAGCTCGGGCCGTACGTCGCCCCCACGGCGGCGCTGTATGTCACCAGTCCGGGCCGGAGCGCCACGACGTTCTTCGACCTGTCCGCGGGCAACCGCGCCCGTATCGCGGGCGGCGCCGTCCTCGTGCTGCTCGTCACCGTCACCGCCACCACGCTCGCCGGGTTACGGCTGGTCAGGCCGCTGCGTGCGCTGACCGAGGCGGCGCGGCGCATGGCGGAGGGGGAGCCCGGCGCGCGGGTGGCGGTCACCGGCAACGACGAACTGGGCCGCCTCACCTCGGCGTTCAACGCGATGTCCAGGCGGCGTGACCAACTGGAGGCGGTGCGCAAGGACATGGTCAGCGATGTGGCCCATGAGCTGCGCACTCCGCTGAGCAATATCCGCGGCTGGCTGGAGGGCGCGCAGGACGGTGTCGTACCGCAGGGCGACCTGCTGGTGTCCTCGCTGCTGGAAGAGGCGTTGCACCTCCAGCACCTCATCGACGACCTGCGGGATCTGTCCGCGGCCGACGCGGGAGAGCTGCGGCTGAACCTCGTCGAGGTCGACATCGCGGACTTGCTGGCCCATACGGCGACGGCCCATCACGCGGCGGCGGAGAACGCGGGTGTCACCCTCCGCGCGGAAACCCCCGGCGACCGCGTGGCCGTCGAGGCCGATCAGGTACGGCTGTACCAGGCGGTCGGCAACCTGGTGGCCAACGCCCTCCGGCACACCCCGTCCGGCGGCGCCGTGTCCCTGCGCGCCCGCCGGGCCGGTGACGAGGTGCTGATCGAGGTCGCGGACACCGGCTCCGGAATCGCCGCCGAGGATCTGCCCCATGTCTTCGACCGCTTCTGGCGCGCCGACAAGTCGCGCAGCCGCCGGACCGGCGGCAGCGGTCTGGGTCTGTCCATCGTGCGCAAGCTGGTACAGGCGCACGGAGGCACGGTGTCGGCGAGCAGCACCCTCGGCGAGGGCTCGGTGTTCACCATCCGCCTGCCCCGGGCGCCGCTCCCGCCCGCCGCCGACGGCACCGGAGGACGCGTGACGGACCGCCCAGCGGCTCGCTGAGCGGTGCCGGTGAGGGGCGTCGTGCCACCACCCGCCGGGGGCCGGTCGTGCCCGGCCCCCGGCGTTCACTCGTCCAGGACGGTGCGCAGCGCGGTCCGCGCTCCCTCACCCACCATCTGGTGCACGGACATGCCCGGCAGGGTGGGCAGATACGCCCAGTGGGTGACGGGTTCGGCACAGGGGCGGCCGTAGGGCAGACGGACGACTTGGTCGGAGTCGACGAAGCACTCACGGTGCTCGGTCCCGTCCTCAGCGATGTGGAGGGTGGTGAAGTACATGGGCAACACCAGCCAGAAGTCCTCTCCGGACGCCGCGTCGGGATCTTCCCCGCCGCCGGACGGGTAACGGCCCGTCGTCGCCGCCGCCACGGGCAAACCGTCCCTGGGCAGCCGCTCGCGTACGTCCACCCACGTCACCACCGCGTCCATGTCCACTCCCGACTCGGGCCCGCTTCCGGATACGCGATTCTCACAGCTGAGGTCGGATCAGCGCGCACAGGGGTATCCATGCGCCGGAGGCCGTGACCTCCTCCAGGACGCCGGGCAGCGGCCCGACGCCGAGACCGGGGCCGGTGGGGACCTCGAGGTGGCCGTCGGCGAGGACGAACGGGTCGGTGATGTCGGTGGCGACGTAGCGGCTGGCGGCGGAGGTGTCGCCGGGGAGGGTGCAGCCGGGCAAGGTGCAGCCGGGCAGGGCGGCCAGGGCGACGTCGGCGGCGGACGTGCCCCGGCAGTCGGTCCGGCGGCGGGGAACGTGGCCCCGACGTACGCACGGTGGGCCACCGTGCCTTGGTCGCGCGGAACACATCAGGAGCCCGCCGCTTGGCCGTGTGGACAACTCCGCCGCATAACAGACGGCGCCGGGCGGCCCGTTGGCCAAGCGCACAAACCACGCGCGGAATCCCTGGACAGGCACCGCATGCCCGCCGCCGGTCCATGCCCGATGCTGTGCGTCACACCGGTTACAACGCAGGTAACCGCGTACGGGAAGGAGACCTGATGCGACGTAGGACGAGTGTGGTCGCGGCCTTGGCGGTCGTCGTCCCCCTGCTGACCGCCCCGGCCGTGTCGGCCGCGACACCGCGGTGTGACACGAAGCCCATCGAAAAAGCGCTGGAGGAACTGCGCGACGTCGGCGCCTCGGGAATCAGCGTGACGGTGAAGAGTCCACGCTGCGGGCTTCGGAACGACGGGGTCGGCCTCGCCGATCTGAGGACGGGGCGCAAGGCCGTCGGCAATGAGCACAGCCGTATCGCCAGCAACACCAAGACCTGGGTGGCCACGGTCGTGCTCCAGCTCGTCGGCGAAGGCAGGATCAGGCTCGATGACAGCGTCGACGACTACCTTCCGGGTCTGATCCGCACCGAGCACTACGACGGCCGCGAGATCACGATCCGGCAGCTGCTGCAGCACACCAGCGGCCTGCCCGATTACCTGGAGGCACCGTTCTGGGAGGACGAACTCGCGCACCGCTGGGACCACTTCGAGCCCATGGACACGGTGCTGCAGGCGTTGACTCTGCCACCGGCCGACACCAGCCGTCCGCACGGCTTCTCCTACTCCAACACCAACTACAACCTGGCCGGGCTGATCGTCACCAAGGTCACCGGCCGCGGCATCAGCACCGAGATCAAGGAGCGGATCATCAAGCCCCTCGGCCTGCGCCACACCTCCTGGCCGGGCGACCGGACCACACTCCCCGAGCCGGACCTGCGAAGCTATGTGAAGCGGTCCGGGAAACTGCTGGACTGGACGGAATGGAACGTCTCCGGGTCCGACGCATCGGGCGCGCTGGTCTCCACCGGTGCCGATGTGACCACCTTCTTCACCGCGCTGATGTCCGGCAAACTGCTGGCCCCGGCCCAGCTGGCCGAGATGAAGCGCACCGTTCCTGACCCCGAGGAGCGCGGCGGGAGCTACGGCCTGGGAGTCGAGCGCTATGAGCACACCCCGGGCTTCGTCACCTGGGGACACAGCGGCTTCATGGAGACCGGCCACAAGCTCAGGAACGCTGTCACCGATGACGGGCAGCGGGCCGTGACCCTGCTGATCGGCTCGGAAGAGTTCAGGGAGGAGAAGGTGGACTCCGTCCTCCGCGAACTCATCCGTGACCTCCGCTGACCCGGACTCACCCGTCCGGGTCCTCGGGAACCCGCCGTCAGGGACCGGCTGACCGGGAACACTCGGCCAGAACCCGCAACTGCAGCCACAGGACCAGCCGTTCGTCGGGGTCCTCCAGGTCGATCCCGAGCTGCCGGCCGACCTGCCTCAGACGGTAGCGGCAGGTGTTGGGATGGACGGAGAGCGCCCTGGCCGCGCCCGCCACGTCACAGCCCGCGTCGAACCAGGACACCAGGGTGCGGGCGTAGTCGGTGCCGTGCTCGGTGTCCGCCGCCAGCACCCGCCGCCAGGCGCCCGCCCGCAGCCCCCGCCGCTCCCGCATCACATCGGCCAGCCGCAGCAGCGTCACCCGGGGACGCACCTCCTCCACGGTGGCCACCGGCAGATCGTCGTCCAGCAGCCGCAGGACCGCGTCCGCGTCCGCACGCGAGTCCACCACCCCGCCGGGGCCGGGCACCACCTCGCCGAGCGCCGCCCGTACCGGCACCCGCAGCGACCGCGCGGCCTGGCGCACGGTGTCCTCCGCCAACTGCCGGTGCCGCCGGTCGGCAGTCCTCCGCTCCTGCGGCACACGTTCCCCGCCCCGCTTCCCGGGCGCGGGGAGCAGGGCGTACACCACCCCGTCCAGGAGCACACACGCATGCCGCCCGTAGCGGGCCTCGCATTGCAGGCGCACCACGTCCAGCAGCCTGAGCAGGGTCCGCTCGGCGTCCGGCACGCTCGCCGTGGAATCCAGCACGAACGCGGCCACCCGCACCGCGCTCCACCCCAGGCGGTGTGCCGTCGAGGCGTCCGCCGAGCCGTCCAGCAACCGGCGCACCAGATCGATGTGCTGATCCCGGGCCAGCTCCTGGGCCAGCCGGGTCCGCAGCAGAAGCAGCGCCGCCGTGGAGGCGCCCTGGGCCAGGATCTGCTCGGCGTCCGCGGCGAGCGTGCCGCCGTCGACCACCCAGATCGAGCCGAGCGTCTCCCCTCCGGCCCGCACCGCGACGGCGAGCCGCGGCAGTTCGCCCGCGGTGAGCGGGGGCAGCCGCACCGGTCCGTCCGCGCCGAACACCAGCCGGACCTGGTCCGTGTTCTCCACGGTGTCCGGGACCTGGAGGCCGAGGATGCCCTGGCGGCGGTCCTCGTCGACCGGCTGACCGGGCACCGTGGAGTAGGCCAGAATCCGCTGGCGCGGGTCCTCCACGGCCGTCGCCCCACCGGTCGCCGCCGCGATCGCGTCGGCCAGCGCGAACAGGTCGCCCAGCCCGTCACCGGGGGCGGACCGGGCGCCGATCGCCGAGGCCAGCATCAGATGCACATGATGCCAGGACGCCTCCTCGTCGACCGACAGCAGCGCCACGCCATGTGCCTCGGCCTCCCCGGCCGGCCCGTCCGCGCCCCGCACCACGATCCCGGTCATCCCGGCCTCCGCCGCGGCCCGCACCAGCGGCCCGGCCGCCCCCGGCCGCACGCCGACGGCCAGCAGCAGGGCCCCGGGTGCGTGCGGGAGCGGGGCGTGCGCGTCGTACAGCAACACCTCGGTGACCGGGGCGGCGGGCCCGGCGGGCGCGGTGTGAAGCCGCAGGGCCGAGCTGCCGACGAGGTCGCCGAGCGTACAAGGGTCCACAAGTGCTCCTCACCGCCCCGGGGCCGTCCGGGCCACTGCCCTCACGGCCCCGGGGCGTCCCTTCCCCTTCCGGCTGGCAGGCCCTACCCCCGCACCGACTGGCCGGAACCGCCGGCCCTCGCCCCGGCTCCCCTCGGTACGCCGCGGTGGCGCGGCTCGCCCAGGTCCGGGAGCTGGGCCACGGGCAGTCCGGCGTCCGGGCCGCTCTCGACCGCGTTCGTGCGGTGCGGGGCGGAGAAGGCGGTCGCCGGAGGCGGCGTCCGGGGACCGGATCCCGGGGAGCGACGCATGAGGGCCACGGCGATCATCGTACGGTCAGATGAAGGCGGCGGGCGTTGTGCGGAGTGCGCGGCAGGGCGTTGAACGGGCCGATGAGCCGCCCGTCGGGCAGGGCGGCGGTGCGGCCTGCTCTTCCGCGTCGCGCGCCCGCGTGGCCCACGGACGGTCGTGCAGTGCGCCGTGCACGGTATGACGATGGGGGCGTTCGTGCCGCGGGTGATGCGCTCAGCCGTGGTAGGCGGCCATCGCGGTCCGGACGAACGAGCGGATCAGCGGATTGGTGTCGCCCGCGTTCCACGCCACCACCACACGGCTCGGCGGCATGTCGGCCAGCGGCACCACGGTGAGCCCCGCCGGCGGCTCGTGGTCCAGGAGGGTCATGCCGACCGTGCCGTTCCAGAGCACGGCCTGTCGGCACTCCTGGACCGCGCGCACCACCGGGCCCTCGCGAGGTTCCCCGCCGTTCCAGTACGACTGCCAGAGGGGGTCGGTGCCCTCCGGGAACCGGAACCAGCGGCGGCCGGCCAGGTCGGCCAGGCCCAGGCGGTCGCGACGGGCCAGCGGGTCGTCGGCGCGCAGCAGGGCGCCCACCGGGTCGGCCCGCAGCTCGCGCACGGCCAGGCCGGACTCGTCGAACGGCCCCCGGGTCAGGGCGACATCGACCGCTTTGGCGCGCAGCCCGCAGGTGGGGTCGGTCAGGTCGGCATCGCGGAGGCGGGCCTCGATGCGCGGATGCGACCGGCGGTAGGCGCGGGCCAGCCGGGTCGCGCCCGGGTCGGTGCCGTCGCCCAGGAGGCCGACGGTGAGGGTAGCGGCGCCGGCCGCCGCGGCCACCCGGACGCGTGCCCGGTCGGCTTGGTGGAGCAGGGCGCGCGCCTCGTCCAGCATGACCGCCCCCACCGGGGTGAGCGAGACACCGGCGGGGGAGCGGTCGAACAGCGGGGCGCCGGCCTCGGTCTCCAGCTGCTTGATCGCCCGGCTCAGCGGCGGCTGGCTCATATGCAGCCGGGCGGCCGCCCGGCCGAAGTGGAGTTCCTCGGCGACCGCCACGAAATAGCGCAGCGTACGTAGCTCCATGGCGCGACGATACCCGTACGGTATCGGCGTCGGGGAACCGGTCGTGGACAGCCGCGGCGCCCTGGCGGCGGGATCCGTTCCGGGGCGGCGACGGTGACGCGCCGACAGGGTCCTGGCGGACCGGCGGCGGCTGCGGTCCCCGCACGCCGGCCGTCTTCGTCGCGATCGTCGTCCCCGCGTAACCGGTGGCGACAGTGGTGGCCCGGGACGGCCGTGCCCCTCGACAAGGCCGGACCGCGGGAGATCACCACACGTCCGGGCCCCCGCCGCGCCAGACGACCAGGGCGGAGTCCTCGAGATCCAGGCTCTCCACGTCCTCCAGCCCCGCCCTGCGGAGGAACTCCAGAAAGTCGGTGATCCCGTACGCCACGCCCAGGATCGTGCCATCCACGCGCACCCGCCGGCCGCCGCTCGGCGAAGGCGGCTGGACGACGATGCGCGGCGCGCGGTGGGCCATGCGTTCAGCGTCCGCCCGGACCCGGGCGGACGCATCCGGGCAGGGCCATTCGGCCGCGTCGCGGGGCGGCGGCGGGCGCTTCCGGGGCTTTCGGGCGTGGTGATCCTCGGCGTTCCCAAGGACGCCACCTCCGCGCGCCTGGGTCGAGGGGACGGGTGGCCGGTGGCGGGGTCACGTCCGCGGCGGCCCTACACCTACGCCGGCAGCCGTCACCGGATGCCGTACCGCAACTCCATCGCCCACGCCGCCGTCGTGATCGACGCCCTGGAACGCTGGTTCCCCGAGTACGCCGCCCGGCACACCGACGGACTGGTCGCCCCGCAGGGCATCGTGTCCTCCGTGGAGGGCGGCCGGCCGCGGACATCCGCATCGCCGGTTCGGGCACGGGCGCTGACCGCCGCCCCCGCCTGGCCGGGAACCGGCGGCCTGCCCGTGCGGGGGCATACCATCAGTGCGGGCCACATGGCCGTGAACGACCCAGTCAGGATCGCCGGGAGGGAATCCGTCCGACATGTTCGACGCCCTGAAGAACTTGAAGGAGAAGGCCGAAGAGATCGCCGAAAGCCACGGTGACAAGATCTCCGACGGCCTGGAGAGAGTCGGCGACTTCATCGACGACAAGACGGACGGCAAGTACAGCGACAAGATCGACACCGGGGTCGACAAGGCTCAGGACTTCGTCGAGCGCCTGGCCGACAAGGACTGAGCGGAGCCCCGGGGTACCCCGTCGGCGATGTGGTGCGGCCCGGCAGCCGGGCCGCACCACATCGCCGTATCCGCCACGGGTGACGGCGGGCCGGTGGCCGGCCAGTCGCCCGCGGGCGGGTCAGGTGCCGTCCTGGACCACCAGCGCGATGCGCTGGGGATCGAAGAGCGCCCACCGGGACGCGGTGGAACCGTGCAGCCGCAGCCGGCAGAGGTCCACCCCGTCCGCCCGCGTCCACCAGGCCGTGATGACACCCGGCCACGGCCACGGCCCTGTCTCGTCGTACACCTCCACCCGCCGGTAGGCGGGCCGGACCTGACCGTCGGGTGGACACGGACAGCCCTGTGACAGCTCTGCCAGGATGCGCTCCGGGTTCCCGTTGATGTGCACCGGCGTCCTCCCTGCGAACAACACTTCAACCTTTGCGCAAGTATTGATTATTGGTGGAGTGTGAGCAAGGGGGGCGCGGCGGGCGGGAGGGCGCGGGCCTGTCGGTGGCCCCGGTGGCGACCGGGTGTGCGTACGGCCGGAGATGGCTCCCTCGGCTGTCCGGCCGCGGCCGGCGCCTCGTCGGGAGCCGGAGCGGGCAGTGGCCGGGGGCCGACGTACGATCCCGGTGTCGATCAAGCCGAACACCAGGGGCGGGGCATGGAAGAGCGCGAGCCGTTCGCGTTGCTGCGTATCACCGGCAGCGGGGCGGCGGTGTCGCGGTCCATCTGAACGACTCCTGCGTTCCGGGCATCCCGGACGTGGAGGGGCAGCTGATGGTCCACAACGACTTCGTGACGGGGATTCACGACACCTCCGTGGAGCCGAGGGACCTGGCCGGCTGGGCATACGTACTGGACGAGGTCGAGGCCGGGCGCGAGGCCGTCTGGCGGGAGGCCGCGCGAGTCGCCGAGATCGGCATCCGCCTGGACTGGCGGGAGGACGACCACGACCGGATCACGGTCACCGTCGCGGATCAGCAGACCACGAGGCTGGCGATCTCCCTGCACATGGAGCACGGCTGGATCGACGAACAGCGCGCCCTGCTCGACCGGCTCCGGACGGCCTGGGCACACCTCATCCCCGGGGAATGGGGTCACACCTCATCCCGGGGGAATGAGGGATGAGGCACCGCCGCGGGCGAGCTGCCCCGGACCGCCCGCGGCGGTGCCATTGACCGCCGGGACGGCGCGCGGGCGCCGGTGCACCCCAGGGGCCGTGCGCCGGCTGACGAGGTCAGACGCCGACGACGGCCAGCGCGCCGTAACCGGCGCCCGCGACGAGAAGCGTGGACAGGGCCCCCAGGACGAGGCCGCGCCGTCCCGCGCGCAGCAGGGCGCCGATCCTGACGCCGCTGCCCAGCCCGAACAGCGCGGCGGCGAAGAGCAGGGTGGTGACGACTTTGACCACCGACAGCGCGGCCGACGGCATGATGCCGCTGCTGCGCACCAGCATCATCGCCAGGAACCCGAGGACGAACAGCGGAACGATCGCCGGACGCTTCCCCGCGGTGGTCTCGCCTCGCCGGCGCCGGACGATGCTGACCCCGGCGACCATCGGGGCCAGCAGGACGACCCTGGTCAGCTTGATGACGACGGCGATGGCGACCGCCCCGGCGCCCGCCGGTGACGCGGCCGCGACGACCTGGGCGACTTCGTGCACGGACAGTCCGGCCCAGGAGCCGAGCCGTTCGGGACTCATGCCCAGCGCCTGACCGGCGAACGGGATGAGCGCGATCGCGGCGCTGCCGTACAGCGTCACGAGGGTGACGGCGGTCGCCACGTCCTCTTTGTCGCTTTCGGTGACGCTGTCCATCGCCGCGATCGCCGACGCCCCGCAGATGGAGAACCCGGTCGCCACCATCAGCGCGAGCCCCCGCGAGACCCGTATCAGCCGGCCGAGCAGGAGTGTTCCGAAGAAGGCCACCAGCACGGTGACCACGACCGCCAGCACCTTGCCCGCGCCGAGCCCGAAGACCTCGCCGAGCCCCAGCTGGAGGCCGAGCAGAACGACGCCGAGCCGCAGGAACTTCTTCGTCGCCCAGCCCAGACCCTCCCGGGTCCCCGCCGGGAGACGGCCTCCCACCGCGACCCCGAGCACCACCGCGACGGTGAGCGCGCTCACCGCGGGCACCAGCGTGTTGAGGAAGAACGCGGCGGCCGTGCCGGCAGCCACCACGCTCAGCCCCGGAACCAGTGAACGAACCGGCCCGGCGACGTCCGGAGAACCTTCGACAACATGGTCTGATCTGGTCATGAACTGATCGTCATCGTGCCGCGCGGAGTGCGGTAGCGGTCAACAGACGGGGACGTCATTCCCCAACGGCATGACTGAACCGCCATGACCGAGCGGCATGACCGGAACGGCCGCTCGGCGGCACGGCGCGGCCACGTCCGTGGCCGTGGCCGTGGCCGTGGCGCCGGGGCCGGGAGAAGGCCATGGCCGGGGACGGTGACCGCGGGTCGGCCCGGCGCCATACGCTGGGGCGATGAGCCCACTGCCGGATCTGGAATCGCTGCGCCTGCTCGTTCTCGTCGGCGGCGAGGGAAGCCTGAGCAGGGCGGCGGCGCAGCTCGGTCTCGCGCAGCCGTCGGCCAGCAAGCGACTGTCCACACTGGAGCGCAGGCTCGGCCTCGTGCTGGTGGAGCGGACGCGGCGCGGATCACGGCTCACCGACGCGGGTCAGGCCGTGGCGGGCTGGGCCCAGCAGGTGCTCCGGGACGTGGACGGCCTGCTCACCGGCGCGGAGGCGCTGCGCACCAAGCGGGACGCCGAGCTGAGGGTCGCGGCGAGCATGACGGTGGCCGAGTACCTGATACCGGGCTGGCTCGGTGAACTGCGCCGGCTGCGCCCGGAGCTGTACGTGGGCCTCCAGGTGACCAACAGCGAGCACGTCCCGGAGCTGCTGCGCGGCGGAGCGGCGGATCTGGGGTTCATCGAGTCACCGCAGGCCCCGGCCGGGCTGCCCGCTCGGCGGGTCGCCCGTGACCGTCTGCTCGTGGTCGTCGCGCCGGGGCACCCCTGGGCGCGCCGCCGTCGCCCGCTGGGCGTTGCCGAACTCGCCGCCGCGCCGCTGGTGCTGCGCGAACGCGGATCGGGCACCCGCGAAACCCTGGACCGGGCGCTGCGCCGGGCGGGGGCGGCGGAGCCCCGGCCCCTGCTGGAGCTGGGGTCGGCGACGGCCGTGCGGAACGCCGTGATGGCCGGGACCGGACCGGCCGTGATCAGCGAACTCGCCGTGCGCACGGACCTCGCCGACCGCCGCCTGGTAGCGGTCGAGGTCGAGGGCATCGACCTGCACCGGGTCCTGCGTGCCGTATGGGCGTCCGAACGCCCTCTGGCCGGCCCCGCCGCCGAACTCCTGGCCGTGACCAGGCGGCACCGGCCGGGCACCGCCACCACGGGCGCCACCGCGCGGTGAGCGCGCGGCGGGGCGGCCCCGGGGACGGCCGCCACCGCCGGGTTCCCGGTGAGCGCGGTGCCGCCGTCGCCGACTGCGGCGCCCGGTAGGGCTACCGGTCTGGTGCCGCCCGGCTTCGCCATGCCTCCAGCCGTCCGACCCGCATCGGTAAAACAGATCACCTACAGCGAAAACATCTGTTCGACAGATCGACGGGCCTGCCCAAGGATTCCTCATGCGGTAGCACGGTCGACGCGACACCGGGAGGACTACCGCCTGAGTGGAGGCTGAAAGTTGAGTGAAGAGACCGAAGTAGTCGTCGTCGGGGCGGGCCAGGCAGGCGTGGCGATGAGCGAGCACCTGGGAGCCCACGGCATACCGCACATCGTCCTGGAGCGGCACCGTATCGCCGAGCGGTGGCGCTCGGAGCGGTGGGATTCCCTGGTGGCGAACGGGCCCGCGTGGCACGACCGGTTCCCGGGGCTGGAGTTCTCCGACGTCGACCCCGAGGCCTTCGCCTCGAAGGAGCAGGTCGCGGACTACTTCGTCGCCTACGCCGAGAAGATAGGCGCCCCGATCCGGTGCGGTGTCGAGGTGACCTCGGTGCGCCGGCACACCGGCCGGCCCGGCTTCCGGGTCGAGACCTCGCAGGGCCCCATCGACGCGCGCTTCGTCGTGGCCGCGACCGGACCGTTCCAGCGGCCCGTGATCCCGCCCATCGTCCCGGACGGCGCCGTTCCGGTGCAGCTCCACTCCAGCGGGTACCGGAACCCCGGGCAGCTCCCCGAGGGCGCGGTCCTCGTGGTCGGGGCCGGCTCCTCGGGCGTCCAGATCGCCGACGAACTGCGCCGGTCCGGCCGCCGGGTCTTCCTCTCCGTCGGGCCGCACGACCGTCCTCCCCGCCAGTACCGCGGACGTGACTTCTGCTGGTGGCTCGGTGTGCTCGGGCGCTGGGACGCGGAGACCCCGCCCCAGGGTGCCGAACACGTCACCATCGCGGTCAGCGGCGCCCGCGGCGGCCACACCGTGGACTTCCGCGCGCTGGCCGCCGACGGCATCGAACTCGTCGGCCTGACCGCGTCCTACGACGACGGCGTGCTGCGTTTCGCACCGGACCTCGCCGCGAACATCGCGCTCGGCGACGCCAAGTACCTGGAACTGCTCCGGGCGGCCGACGAGTACGTCGAGCGCAATGGGCTCGACCTGCCCGAGGAGCCGGAGGCCCACGTCATCGGGCCGGACCCGGAGTGCGTGACCGATCCCCGGCTGGAACTGGACCTGGCCGGCGCCGGTGTCACCTCGATCGTCTGGGCGACGGGCTTCGCCGCCGACTACGGCTGGCTCGAGGTCGACGCGTTCGACGACAAGGGCCGGCCGGACCAGCGGCGCGGCGTGTCCCGCGAGCCCGGCGTCTACTTCCTGGGCCTGCCCTGGCTCTCCCGCCGCGGGTCGAGCTTCATCTGGGGGGTCTGGCACGACGCCAGGTACGTCGCCGACCACATCGCGACCCAGCGGGGCTACCTCGCGTACAGGACCACCGACCGGCCCGGCGACGCGCCGGCGGGCCGGAAGAACTGAGGAGCAGATGCTGACCTCCCCGAGCGGGGGCCGCCAGGTGAAGGCCCCGATCGTCGCCGGCGGACACACCCGGATCCGTCCGTTCAACACCCGCGACACCTATCCCGAGCAGAACCTCGACAACGACCTCTGCCAGGCCGTCGTCGCCGGCAACACCGTGTACGTCCGGGGCCAGATCGGCCAGAACCTCGACACCAGCGAGTCCGTGGGCATCGGCGACGCCGAGGCGCAGGCCGAGCAGGCCATGGCGAACATCGCGATGCTGCTCGAAGAGGCGGGCAGCCGGATGGAACACCTGGTCAAGCTGACCATCTACCTCATCGACCCGCGGTACCGCGAGGCGGTGTACCGGACCGTGGGCCGCTGGACCAAGGGCGTCCACCCCATCTCCACCGGCCTGGTGGTCTCGGCCCTGGCCCGTCCGGAGTGGCTGTGCGAGATCGACGCCATCGCCGTGATCCCCGAGGAGGCGCGGTCATGACCTTCTCCCTGGTGGTCCGCGACGGCGAGCGGTTCGGCATCGCGGCCAGCTCATCGAGTCCGGCGGTCGCCGCCCGGGTGGCCCATCTGCGGCCCGGAATCGGCGCGGCGGCGTCCCAGAACGTCACCGATCCCACGCTCGGCACGAGCCTGCTCCAGGGGCTGGCGGAGCACGGCGACGCGGAACGCGCGCTGGCCGACGTCACCGGCGCGGCGCGGAACGCGAAGTCCATCGCCTACCGTCAGCTGACCGTGCTGGGCCGCTCCGGGCCGGGGTTCGCCTACAGCGGTTCGCGCACCCTGGGCAAGCACGCCTCGGCCACCGCGGAGGGGGCGGTGGCGGCCGGCAACATGCTGTGCGGCGAGCACATCCCCGGCGTCCTCCTCGACGCCTACTCCACCGCCACCGGCGAACTGGAGGAGCGGCTGGTCACCGCCCTGAAGGCCGCCGTGGCGGCCGGCGGTGAGGAGGGCCCGGTGCACTCCGCGGGCCTCGCGGTCGTCGCGGACGTGGACTGGCGGGTGACCGACCTGCGGGTGGACTGGGCCGACGACCCCATCGACCGGCTCGCCGAACTCCTGGACGTCTGGCTGCCGCAGCGGGACGACTACGTGCGCCGCGGGCTCGACCCGGCCTCGGCACCCTCCTACGGCGTTCCCGGCGATCTGTGATGGGCGCGCTGAAAGAGGCCGCCCGGCGCGAGATCGACCGGCACGCCGAGGAGCTGATCGGCCTCTCCGAGCGGCTGCACGCCGACCCGGAGACCGCCTGGGAGGAACACCGGGCCGCGGCCACCGTCCCGGAGCTGCTGGACCGGGCCGGGTTCGAGGTCACCCCCTCCTACCTGGGGCTGGAGACGGCGTTCCGGGCACGGTTCGGCGGCGGGCCCACCCGGATCGCGCTGTGCGCCGAGTACGACGCGCTGCCCGGCCTCGGCCACGCGTGCGGGCACAACCTCATCGCGGCCAGCTCGGTCGGCGCCGCGCTCGGCCTGGCCGCCGTCGCCGACGACGCCGGCCTCACCGTGGAGGTCTACGGGACACCGGCGGAGGAGGGCGGCGGCGGCAAGATCGAGATGCTCGACCGGGGCGCCTTCGCCGGGGTGGACCTCGCGATGATGGTGCACCCGGCGCCGGTCGACGTCGCCGAGGCCCGCCCGTTCGCGGTCAGCCACTCCAAGATCTCCTACCGCGGGAAGTCCGCGCACGCCGCGGCCTACCCCGAGGCCGGGATCAACGCGGCCGACGCCTTCACCGTGGCCCAGGTCGCGATCGGGCTGCTGCGCCAGCAGATGCCGGCCTCCGCCCGGGTGCACGGCGTGGTGACCCACGCCGGGGACGCCCCGAACGCCATCCCGGAGCGGGCCACCGGCCGCTGGTACGTCAGGGCCGAAACCCTCGCCGAACTGGCCGAGCTGGAACCACGGGTCATGCGGGCCTTCGAGGCCGGGGCGCTGGCGACCGGGTGCGAGCTGGAGATCGAGCCGGAGAGCAAGCCGTACGCGGAGTTCCGCGCGGACGAGACCGCCCTCGCCCACTACCGCGCGAACGCCCTCGCGCTGGGACGGGAGTTCGCGCCGCCCGGACAGGCCGCACGGATGAACCGGGCCTCCACCGACATGGGCAACGTCTCCCAGGTGGTGCCGGCCATCCACCCCTACATCGGGATCGGCTCGCTGCCCGCCACCAACCACCAGCACGAGTTCGCCGCGTACTGCGTGGGCGGGACGGCCCAGCGGGCCCTGCTCGACGGGGCGATGGCGCTGGCCTGGACCGGTGTGGACCGCGGCGCGCAGGCGGGGAGAGCGGCGGCATGACGGGGGCGGTCGCCGCCGTGGCCACGCGGACCGGTCGCGCGCCGTGGACGGACCCGGGCGAGGTCCGGTCCGGGTACGGCCCGGCGGCGGCCACCACC
>NZ_BBOX01000015.1 GCF_001553455.1 Streptomyces hygroscopicus subsp. hygroscopicus | reverse complement strand
CCCGCCCCGGCGGCCCCGGCGGCCCCCGCGCGCCCCGAGCCCGCGTCCGAGCTGAACGGCAGCGCCAGGACCGCCCGGCCGCTGGCCAAGCCCCCGGTCCGCAAGCTCGCCAAGGACCTGGGCATCGCCCTGGAGACGGTCACCCCGAGCGGACCGGACGGGATCATCACCCGCGAGGACGTCCACGCCGCCGCCGAGGCCGTCCAGGCGGTCCAGGAGGCGCCCGTGGCGGCCCCGGCCCCGGCCACCGGGGGCCGCGAGCGTCGGGTGCCGGTGAAGGGCGTGCGGAAGGCCACCGCACAGGCGATGGTCAACAGCGCCTTCACCGCACCGCATGTGACCGAGTTCGTGACGGTCGACGTCACCCGCACGATGAAGCTCGTCGCCGACCTCAAGCAGGACCCGGAGATGGCCGGGCTGCGGGTCAACCCGCTGCTGCTGGTCGCCAAGGCCCTGCTGGTGGCCATCCGGCGCAACCCGGACATCAACGCCACCTGGGACGAGGACAACCAGGAGATCGTCTACAAGGACTACGTCAATCTGGGCATCGCGGCGGCCACACCGCGCGGGCTGATCGTCCCCAACATCAAGGACGCGCATGCCAAGACCCTGCCCGAACTGGCGTCCGCCCTGGGCGAGCTGGTCGCGACCGCACGGGAGGGCAAGACCAGCCCGGCCGCGATGTCCGGCGGCACGGTCACCATCACCAACGTCGGCGTCTTCGGCGTCGACACCGGCACCCCGCTCCTCAACCCCGGGGAGTCCGCGATCCTCGCCTTCGGAGCCGTCAAGCTCCAGCCGTGGGTCCACAAGGGCAAGGTCAAACCGCGTCAGGTGACCACGCTCGCGCTCTCCTTCGACCACCGGCTGGTCGACGGCGAACTGGGCTCCAAGGTGCTCGCGGACGTCGCGGCCGTCCTGGAGCGCCCCAAGCGGCTGATCACCTGGACCTGATTTTCGGCTCGGTTCGCCTCCGGGGCGCAAAAGCCTGTGTCGACGGTCGGCGTGCTCGGTCACTCGTACCTCGCTCCCTGCGCGCGTCTCCCTTTCGACACAGGCGCGCCCCTTCGGCTCACTCGCCATCACAGCGGGGCACCCGAGCGCAATGGGCGTCCATCCCCCGTCCGCATCGCGGACGGGGGATGAGTGCGCATCCATCTTGTATCTATGATGTGCGCATCATGAGTCCCGCCGATACGGCCACCAAGCCGCCCGCTGCCGCCGAACGCGTCTACCACCACGTCAAACAAGCCGTCCTCGACCGCCGCTACGAGGGCGGCACCCTGCTGAGCGAAGGCGAACTCGCCGACGCCGTCGGGGTCTCCCGCACACCCGTCCGGGAGGCCCTGCTGCGCCTGGAGGTCGAGGGGCTGCTCAAGCTCTACCCGAAGAAGGGCGCCCTGGTGCTGCCCGTCTCCGCCCAGGAGATCGCGGACGTGGTCGAGACCCGGCTGCTGGTGGAGCAGCACGCGGTCGTCAAGGTCGTCCCGGCCGGGCCGCAGCTGCTGGGCCGGCTCGAGGAGCTGCTGGAGGAGCAGAAGCTGCACGCGGCGGCCGGGGACCTGGCCGCCTTCGCGGTCACCGACCGCTGCTTCCACGTGGAGATCGTCCGGGCGGCCGGAAACAGCATCCTGGCGCACCTGTACGACCAGCTGAGGGACCGCCAGCTGCGGATGGGCGTGGCCACCATGCACGCCGAACCCGACCGCATCGCCAAGAACATCACCGAGCACACGGAGATCCTCCAGGCGCTGCGCGCCGGGGACGCCGCGTTCGCCTCCGGCCTGGTGCAGCGCCACATCAGCTGGGTGAACAACCTCGCCCGGGGTGAGGTGCGATGACCTCGGCCCGGTTGCCCGGGGACCCGCCCGGCGGCCGTCGGGCCGTCGCCGTATGGGGCCTGGGCGTCGCCGTCTACTTCGTCGCCATCACCTATCGCACCAGCCTCGGCGTCGCCGGTATCGACGCCGCCGAGCGCTTCCACGTCAACGCCTCCGCGCTGTCCACCTTCTCCATCCTGCAGGTGCTGGTCTACGCCGGGATGCAGATACCGGTCGGACTCATGGTCGACCGTCTCGGCACCCGTAAGGTGCTCATGCTCGGCGTGCTGCTCTTCACCCTGGGGCAGTTCGGCTTCGCGCTCTCCCACTCGTACGCCATGGCGCTGTTCTCCCGGGCGCTGCTCGGCTGCGGTGACGCGATGACCTTCATCAGCGTGCTGCGGCTCGGCTCGCGCTGGTTCCCGGCCCGCCGGGGCCCGCTCATCGCCCAGATCGCCGCGCTCTTCGGCATGGCGGGCAACCTCGTCTCCACCCTGGTGATCGCGCGGGCGCTGCACGGCGCCGGCTGGACCGCGACCTTCGCGGGCAGCGCGCTGGGCGGGGTGGCCGTCTTCGTCCTGGTGCTGTTCTTCCTCGAGGACCACCCGAAGGGCTTCGAGCCCGCGCCCGCCGCGCACCGGGGCGGCGGCTACGTCCGCCGGCAGATCGCGGAGGCATGGCGCGAGCCCGGCACCCGGCTCGGCATGTGGGTGCACTTCACCACCCAGTTCCCGGCGATGGTCTTCCTGCTGCTGTGGGGGATGCCGTTCCTGGTCGAGGCGGAGGGGCTGTCCCGCGCGACCGCGGGCCGGCTGCTGACCCTCGTGGTGCTGTCCAACATGGCGGTCGGCCTGGTCTACGGGCAGGTCATCGCCCGGCACCACGCCGCCCGCGCCCCGCTGGCCCTCGGCACGGTCGGCGCCACCGCGCTGCTGTGGGGCACCGTGCTGGTCTGGCCGTCCGACCACGCGCCGATGTGGCTGCTGGTGGTCCTGTGCGTGGTGCTCGGCGCCTGCGGGCCCGCGTCGATGATCGGCTTCGACTTCGCCCGGCCCGCGAATCCGCCGGAGCGGAGCGGCACCGCGTCCGGGATCGTCAACATGGGCGGCTTCACGGCCTCGATGACCACCCTGCTGGCCATCGGCGTCCTGCTGGACCTGACCGGGCACGACTTCCGGATCGCGTTCGCCTCGGTGTTCGTGCTGCAGGCGCTCGGCGTCACCCAGATCCTGCGGCTGCGCGGTCAGGCGCACCGCCGGGAGCGCGAGCGCGTGGTCGCGAGCCGTGTCGAGGCGGTGCACGTACCGGCGTGATCACCAGGGAGCTTCCCGGCGCGACGCTCCGGGGGCGCGTGGGCGCTACGGCACCACCCTCTATGGGCGCGCCTCTATGGGCGCGCCGGGGCGCTACGGCGTGTCCCAGGGGCCCGGGGCGGGCATCACCCTGGCATCACCCGCTACGGGCTCCGGGGCGCCACGGCGCGACGCTCCAGGGGCTCAGGGGCTCAGGGGCTCAGGGGGCTCACGGGGCTCCAGGCGCTCCGGGGCGCTACGGCGTGATCGCGAAGTGCGCGAGGATCGCCTCCGCCAGCTGCTGATCGCCCTCGATCTTCAGCCGGTCCGAGACGGCCTCGGGCCGCACCCGCCCGCAGGCCAGCCGGACGTAGGTCTCCCAGTCCAGGGTGAAGGTGACCGTCGGCCCGAGCGAGACGCTGCCGTCGATGGTCCCCCTGCCGTCCGCGTCGACCCGGACGGTGCGCATGAACTCCAGCGGGCCGCTCACATCGAGGACGACGGCCGAGTGGGGTGCCGCGCCCGCGTCCTTGGCGACCACCTTCGGCAGCGCCGCCAGCAGCACGTCCCGGGTGATCGAGGCGCCCGGCGAGTCCAGGTTGCCGGGCTGGTTCAGGGCCCGGCGCAGATCCTGCTCGTGCACCCAGATGTCGAAGGCCCGCCGGGTCAGGGCCTCCTCCAGGGTCACCTCGCCGCCACCGGGCCAGCGCACCTTGGCGTCCGGGGCCCGCTTCTCGTTCCGCAGCTGGCGGTTGCGCCGGATGACGGTGTACTCCAGCTCGGAGGTCATCTCGGGTGCGGTGTGGCAGCGCCGGACGTCGACCTGGACCTCCATGTACCGCGACAGCTCGCTGGTGACGTGGAACAGGTCCCGCGGCAACGGGTGGATGGGGCGGGGGTCGCCGAGCATCTCGCACTCGAGCCCGATCACATGGGAGACGACATCCCGCACCGACCATCCCGGGCACTCGGTGGCGCGGTTCCACTCACTCTCCGCGAGCGGGTTGACCAACTCCGATATCGCGTCGATGGAGTGGGTCCAGGCGTCGATGGAGTTCTGAAGGCTGGGATGGACGGTCACGGGACCCCTCGGGCGGTTGGTACGCGGGCTGGGTGCTGGTGTGTGCGTTCAAGTTACGCTGCCCACGAGCGCACGGGCAGTGCTTTCGGGTCTGATCGTAGGCCCGGATCGGCGGTCAGCGGCCTGCCGGCGGTGGTAGTGTGCGCCCGCCTCGCCCTCATGACGGGACAAAACCGGACGCGTCCGTCAAAATCCCTTCAGGGGGTGGCGGGAATGGCATGACCGGAACTGATGTTTGATGGGGGTATGGCTCCACGTGCACGCGTCCGCGCCCCCGAGCTGATCGGCCGGGGCGGCTGGCTCAATACCGGCGGTAACGCCCTCACCCTCGCCGACCTGCGGGGACGTGTCGTCATTCTCGACTTCTGGACGTTCTGTTGTGTGAACTGTCTGCACGTCCTGGACGAGCTGCGCGAGCTGGAGGAGAAGCACCGCGACACCGTGGTGATCATCGGGGTGCACTCGCCGAAGTTCGTCCACGAGGCCGAGCACCAGGCGGTCGTGGACGCGGTCGAGCGCTACGAGGTGCACCACCCGGTCCTCGACGACCCCGAGCTGGCCACCTGGAAGAGTTACGCGGTACGGGCCTGGCCCACCCTGGTCGTCATCGACCCCGAGGGCTATGTGGTCGCCCAGCACGCGGGCGAGGGCCACGCGCACGCCCTGGAGACCCTCGTGGGGCAGCTGGAGGCCGAGCACGCCGCCAAGGGCACCCTGCGGCGCGGCGACGGCCCGTATGTGCCCCCCGAGCCGGTCCCCACCGAGCTGCGCTTCCCCGGTAAGGCGCTGCTGCTGCCCGGCGGCACCTTCCTGGTCTCGGACACCACCCGCCACCAGCTGGTGGAGCTGGCGGCGGACGGCGAGAGCGTGGTGCGGCGGATCGGCGCGGGCGAGCGCGGCCTCATCGACGGCACGGGCGAGCTGGCCCGGTTCAGCGAGCCCCAGGGGCTCGCCCTGCTCCCCGACGGCACCGTGGCCGTCGCCGACACCGTCAACCACGCGCTGCGCCGCTACGACCCGGCCACCGGCGAGGTCACCACGCTCGCCGGGACCGGCCGCCAGTGGTGGCAGGGGGCACCGGCCGAGGGGCCCGCCCGGGAGGTGGACCTGTCCTCCCCCTGGGACGTGGCCTGGTTCGCCGACCGGCTGTGGATCGCCATGGCGGGCGTCCACCAGCTGTGGACCTACGACCCGGCGGCCGGGACCGTACGGGCCGCCGCCGGGACCACCAACGAGGGCCTGGTCGACGGCCCCGCCGAGGAGGCGTGGTTCGCCCAGCCTTCCGGGCTCGCCGCGGCCGGCGACCGGCTGTGGGTCGCGGACTCGGAGACGTCCGCGGTGCGGTACGTGGAGCGCGCCGGTGACGGCGGTACGGACGACGGGTTCGCCGTCCGTACCGCCGTCGGCACCGGACTCTTCGATTTCGGCCACCGGGACGGCGCCGCCGGCCAGGCGCTGCTCCAGCATCCGCTGGGCGTCACCGCGCTGCCCGACGGCTCGGTGGCGATCTCGGACACCTACAACCACGCGCTGCGCCGCTACGACCCGGCCACCGGCGAGGTCACCACGCTCGCCACCGATCTGCGCGAGCCCTCCGGCGCGGTCCTGGCCGACGACGACATCGTCGTGGTGGAGTCCGCCCGGCACCGGCTGACCCGGCTGCGGCTGCCGGAGGAGGCCGTGCGGGTCGAGGCGGTGGCACACCGCACCCAGCGCGCCGCGACCGACATCGCCCCGGGGACGCTCCGGCTGGACGTGGTCTTCCGGGCGCCCGACGGGCAGAAGCTGGACACCCGCTACGGACCCTCCACCCGGCTGCTGGTCAGCTCCACCCCGCCCGAACTGCTGGCCGGAGGCGACGGCGCGGGCACGGACCTGAGCCGCGAACTCGTCCTCGCGCAGGGCGTGACCGAGGGCGTGCTGCACGTCTCGGCCATGGCCGCATCCTGCGACGACGACCCGGCCAACGCGTACCCGGCGTGCCATGTGCACCAGCAGGACTGGGGCGTCCCGGTGCGGGTCGCCGAGGGCGGCGCGACCCGGCTGCCGCTGGTGCTCGCCGGGATGGACGCGTAGGCCCTGACGGCGTCTGGCGGCCTGGCGGACTGGCGGCCCAGCGGTACGTACGCCCCGCCGCCTTGACCACCCCCAGCAGCGCCACCACCAGCTCCACGGACCGGTCCATCAGCACGGCCACCGGCGGTGCCGTGCGGACAGGACGGCGGTGCCGCGCGGACAGTACGGCGGTGCCGCGCGGACATGATGAGACGGCCCCCGCCGAAGCGGGGGCCGTCCGGGGGCAGGCAGCCGGGGGGAGACGGCTACCTGTCCGGCTCAGTGGCCCGGGGCCGGGCGATTCGTACGGCCCCGGGCCGGGCCGTCCATCCGACCCGGCGACGAGCGGCTCCCGGGCCGGGCGGTCGGCGGAGCGGAAGGCCACGCGGGCGCCGGAGCGCCGGGGCGGGGGTGACGGGCGGTCACCAGAGCAGGGCGTCGGAGGCGTCGCTCTGCCAGTAGCCGACCTCGGCCCCGTCGCCGACCTCCACCGCGTCGCCCGGCAGATCGACGGTGTGGCGGCTCTGCCCACCGGGGAGCGCCACGGTCATCCCGGCGGCGGTCCGGCCACCGCCGGCCGGGACGTTCGCCGCGGAGCTGGTGAGGCCCGCGTAACCGCTCTCGCCGGGGGCCAGCGTGACGGCCGTCTGCGGCCGGGTGTTCCCGTCCGCCGGTACGGCCGACCGCGCGTCGCCGAACCGCACCACGGGGAAGCCGGTGAGGCGGCAGGGCGCTCCGGACTGGTTGGTGATCTCCATCAGCAGGTGGTTGGCCGGCTGGGGGACGGAGGTGACGCTGACCGACATCGTGTCGAGGTCGCAGGCGCCGGGCTCCTCCCCGGTGCCGCCGTCGGCCCGCAGGCCGCCCTGGGCCCCGGCGTCGGCGCCGCCGTCCGCCACCGTGCCCCGCGCGGCCTGCCGGGTGCCGTCCTCATGGGCGGTGGGGACGGCCGCGGCCACGCTGTCCGCCGCGCCGGCCGTCTTCACGCCCGACGCGTCGGCGGTGCCGCACGCCGCGAGGGTGATGCCCGCGGCGACGACCGTCAGTCCGGCCGCGACCGAGCGCAGGGTGCCGGCGCGGTGCGCGATGCGAGCGGTGGTGAGCGGCATGGCGGTTCTCCCCCCAGCGGACCTTCGGGTGTCTTCCGGTACGGCTCAAGCCTGTCCGGACCCGCTGCCGTTCGGCTGGTGAACCGCTGCCGCCCCGCTAACGCCCCGCTAACGCCCCCTTGTTCACGATTGGTCGGGCCCCTGTGGCGGCTCGCCGGAGGGCAGGCCGGACGCCCCGCCGGGGCCGTCGCCCCGTCCGCTCCCGTCGCCCTGGGCGAAGAGCTTCACCAGGTCGCTCATGACGTAGCGGTTGGTGGCCTCCTCGTCCAGCAGGTGCATCTCCGCGAGCCGGTCCAGGGAGTCCTGGATCAGCTCCGGATCCGCCCCCGACAGCGCGGCCGCCTCGGCGGTGTTGACCTCCCGCGCGAACCCGGCGCCCAGGGCCCGCAGCAGCTGCGCGTCGTCCGCCGAGAGCCGGGCCACGGAGTTGCGCAGCGCGGCGGCCACCCCGGTGTCCTCGGCCGACAGCAGGGCCAGCCGGCGGCGCTCGTCGCGCAGCGCGGTGGCCAGCCGGGCCAGCCGCCAGCGGGGCCGGGCCACCAGCTGGGCGGAGGCGGCGCGCAGCGCCAGCGGCAGCCCGTCGCACAGCGCCACCAGCTCCCGTGCGGCCTCCGGGTCCTCGGCGACCCGCGCGGGCCCCAGCAGGGTGCCCAGCAGGCCCACCCCGTCCTCGGTGCCGAGGGCGTGCAGCCGTACCGGGCGGGCGGCGTCGGTGGCGATCAGCCCGTCCAGCCGGCTGCGGCTGGTGACCAGCGTGGCGCAGTGCGGGCCGCCGGGCAGCAGTGGCCGTACCTGGGCGGAGCTGCCCGCGTTGTCCAGCACGACCAGCAGCCGGCGGCGCGTGGTCAGCGAGCGGTACAGCGCGGAGGCGGCCTCGGGGGAGGTGGGGATCTGCTCGGCCGGGGTGCCCAGGGCGAGCAGGAACTCGCGCAGCACCTCGGCGGGCACCGCCGCCTCGCCGCCGCTGAAGCCGCGCAGATCCGCGAAGAGCCGTCCGTCGGGGAAGGCGGTGGCGTGGGCATGGCCCCAGTGGACCGCCAGACCGGTCTTGCCGACCCCGGCGGGCCCGGTGAGCAGCGCGATACCGCCCTCCTGGGGATAGCCGCCGGTGCCGCCGGCCGCGCCACCCTGGCCCGCTGCGTCGGTGCCCAGGGCCAGCCGGCTCAGCTCGGCCAGTTCCGCGACCCGGCCGTGGAAGCCCGCGGGGGGCCGGGGGAGCAGCTCGGGGACGGGCGCGGGGGCCGAGGCCGCCGCGGACGGCTGGTGCGAGGGGGTGGGCGGCGCCTGCTGGACGCCCGGCTGCCCCCCGCTCTCCGGGCCGCCCTGCGGCCCGTCGGCGGTGGGGGCCGCCCGCAGGATCTCCTGGTACGCGGCGGTCAGCCGCTGGCCCGGATCGACCCCCAGGTCGTCGTCGAGCAGCTGCCGGGTGCGGTGGAACCAGGCGATGGCGTCGGACTGCCGCCCGGAGCGGTAGAGCGCCAGCATCAGGGCGGCGATCAGCCCCTCGCGCAGCGGGTTGGCGACGGCGGCGGGGTGCAGGACGCGCACCGCCTGCTCGTGCTCGCCCAGGCCCTCGTGCGCCCGTGCCAGGGCCTCCACGGCGCTCAGCCGCCGCTCCTCCAGGGCGTGCGCGGCCGCCGCGAACGGCGGGCTGGCCACGGTCCCGGTGAGCGCCGGGCCGCGCCACAGGCCGAGCGCCTGGTTCAGCAGCTGGACGGCCTCGCCGGGGGCGGACTCCGGGCTGGCCTGGGCGGTCAGCTGGTCGAAGCGCTGGGTGTCGATCAGGGCCTCGGGTATCCGCAGCAGATAGGCGGAGCTGTGGGTGGTCAGCTCCACGCCGTGGTCCTCGGCGCCGCCCTCGGCCAGGGCGGCGCGCAGCCGTGAGACATGGCCCTGGATGACGGTCCGGGCGTGGGCGGGCGGCTCGTCCTCCCACAGGCTGGATATCAACTGTTCCACGGACACCGTGGCGTTGGGGCGCAGCAGCAGCATGGCGAGCACGCTGCGCCGTTTGGCGGGGCCGAGCGGGAGCTCGACGGGCGCCGCCGACGGCCCGGTGGTGACGGTCACCGGACCCAGCAGGGAGAAGTCCAACTCAAGCCCCCAGAAACGCGTGCAGTGCCTTGGCCAGCAGCCGGGGGTCCTGTGCTCCGCACAGTTCCCGGGCCGAGTGCATGGACAGGATGGCGATGCCGATGTCGACAGTGGCGATGCCGTGCCGGGCGGCGGTGATCGGGCCGATCGTGGTGCCGCACGGCATCGAGTTATGGGAGACGAAGCTCTGCCAGGGCACTCCGGCGCGCTCGCAGGCGGCGGCGAAGACGGCCCGCCCGGCGCCGTCGGTGGCGTACCGCTGGTTGACGTTGACCTTGAGGATCGGGCCGCCGTTGGGCCGGGGGTGGTGGCCCGGCTCGTGGCGCTCGGCGTAGTTGGGGTGGACGGCGTGGCCGGTGTCGGAGGACAGGCAGACGGTGCCGGCGAAGGCGCGGGCCCGGTCCTCGTAGGTGCCGCCGCGGGCGAAGACCGAGCGCTCCAGCACCGTGCCGAGCAGCGGGCCGTCGGCGCCGGTGTCGGACTGGCTGCCGTTTTCCTCGTGGTCGAAGGCGGCCAGCACGGGGATGTACGGCAGCTCGCCGTGGGTGGCGGCGATGAGCGCGGCCGTCCCGGCGTGCACGGACACCAGGTTGTCCATCCGGGGCCCGGCGACCAGCTCGCGGTCCCGGCCGAGGTAGGCGGGCGGCTCGACGCTGTGCGTCATCAGGTCCCAGCCGGCGATCTCGTCGGCCGCGACACCGGTCTCCTCGGCGACGAAGCGGATCAGATCGCCCTCCTCGACGCCGCCGAGCCCCCAGACGGGCGTCATGTGGCGCTGCTTGTCGAGCTTGAGGCCCTCGGTGTTGACGGACCGGTCGAGGTGCACGGCGAGCTGGGGGACCCTCAGCAGCGGCCGGTCCACGGTGACGAGATGGTGGGTGCCGTCCCTGAGGGTGAGCCGGCCGGAAATCCCGAGGTCGCGGTCGAGCCAGGTGTTGAGCAGCACCCCGCCGTAGATCTCGACGGCGATCTGTCTCCAGCCGTGCGCACCGGTGTCGGGGATCGGCTTGACCCGCAGATTGGGAGAGTCGGTGTGAGCGCCGACAATGCGGTACGGAGTGGCGGGGCTCGCTCCGTCCGGTACGTACCAGGCGATGATCGCGCCGCCGCGCAGCACGAACCGTCCGCCGGCCTCACCGTCCCAGGGGGCGGTTTCCTCGACCTGCCGGAACCCGGCCTTCTCCAGCCGCTCCGCGGCGTTCGCCACCGCGTGGTACGGCGAGGGGCTGGCGCGGAGGAAGGACATCAGGTCGTCGGTGTGGCCGCGGTCGATGCCGGGATGTGCGCTCATGTACTCAGCATAGATTCGTCACGGGCCGGCTCGTCCTGGTGCGGGCCGCGGCGGCCGTCTGTGGGGTCGCGTTGATCCAATCTGATGAAAGGTCGTCAGGTAAGGCGAGAAGTCGGGAGAATCGGTCGATATTCCCCGTGACCGAGCAACGCCGCACTGAGTCGTACTCGAGGGGATACCGGATGCGCGTTCTTCGACACCTGCTTGTCGTCCTGGGATCGCTGCTGCTGCTGTGCGGCGGCGGGCCGGCCGTGGCGCAGCCCGTCACGGACCTCGCCGCGGGGCTCGCCCCCGTGGCCGCCCCGGAGCCGGCAGCCGCGCCCTCGTCCGCTCCGCGTCCGGAGGGCGGCGCGGACGGTGAGGGCAAGGGTCATCCTCCCTGTCCCACCACGGACCGCATCGGGGGGACCAGTACCGCACCCAATCCTCCGCGGGAGCGCTACTACCAGGGTGACTGGCGGCTCGGCCCCGCCCAGCTCCCCCGCGGCGGCGCGATCGGGCGGATGCTCGAAGGCTACGAACGGCTCGACCACTTCCCCTCCGCCTCCGCGTTCCTCGCCTGCTACTGGGACGAGGCGACGAACGGCTGGTGGTACCCGTACCCGGACGGCTGGAACCTGCTCAACGGGACGCCGCTGCACACCACGATCAGGCTGAAGGCCGGTCAGCGGGTCGATCTCTTCGGCAGTGGTTTCGGCCACTTCCTCGCCCCGGCAGGCACGCCCTACGCGGAGCGCGCGCTGCCGCCCAGCAACCTCGACACCTACGATCCGGCGTATCCCCACGGCTATCACCTCTACGAGGTCACCCAGCCCTTCCTGGTCGAGGCCGGCCCCATCCGGCCCTGGTTCGGGCAACCCGGCGGCGGGATCCAGTATCTGACCGGTCCTTCGATCCCCCAGCTGGTGGCGGCCGGTAATCTGCGTCCGCTCAACTGAGGGCGGATGCTGGACCGGTGGACAGAGCGGAACTCCTCAGGACCCTCCGCGACGAGCGGGTGCCGGAGGCGCTGTACGACCTCCCGGGAGTGCGGGACATCCAGGTCCAGCCCGACGCCTACTACTTCCTGCGGCCCGCCCCGGACGGCGGCTGGGAGACCGGGCTGCGGGAGCGCTCCCGGGACCGGGACACCAGCCGGTTCGCCACGGAGGACGAGGCGTGCCGGGATCTGCTGGCGAAGCTCAGGGCCCGCCCGCGCCCGCCGGAGGGCCGGGCCGGGACGGTCGAGGAGTACCTGGCGCGGGGTGAGGAGCTCCGGCGGCGGGCCCGGGAGGAGGTCGAGCGGGCCCTGCGGGAGCGGCCGCCCGGTGAGCGGGAGCGATGACGGCGGGCACAGCGGACCCGGGGGCCGGCCGCCCCGCTGGAGGAGGGGACGGCCGGCCCCCGGGCCGGACGAGGGAGGAGCCTGAAGACCCCTCAGAACGCCGACTCGTCGAGGTCCATCAGCCCCTTGTCGACCGACTCGGCCAGCGAGCGCTGCACCGAGACGCCCGGCAGCACCTCGTGGGCGAAGAACTTCGCGGCGGCGATCTTGCCCGCGTAGAAGGACCGGTCCTTCGCGGAGGCGGTGCCCAGCTTCTCGGCGGCGACGGCCGCGCCCTTGAGGAGCAGATAGCCGATGATCACATCGCCGGAGGCCAGCAGCAGCCGGGTGGAGTTGAGACCGACCTTGTAGATCGAGCTGATGTCCTGCTCGGTGGCGGCCAGGTCGGTGAGCATCGCACCGACGATCGCCTCCAGGTCCACCGCGGCGCGGGCCAGCTGGTCGCGGGCGGCCTCCAGCTCCTCGCCGCCGGCGGCCTCGGCCAGGAACTTCTTGATCTCCTCGGAGATCGCGGTCAGCGCCTGGCCCTGGTCCCGGACGATCTTGCGGAAGAAGTAGTCCTGGCCCTGGATGGCGGTGGTGCCCTCGTAGAGCGTGTCGATCTTGGCGTCCCGGATGTACTGCTCCAGCGGGTACTCCTGGAGGTAGCCGGAGCCGCCGATGGTCTGGAGGGACTGCGCCAGCTGCTCGTACGCCTTCTCCGAGCCGTAGCCCTTGACGATCGGCAGCAGCAGGTCGTTGAGGCGGCTGAGGGCGGTGGCGTCCTCGCCCGCGGCCTCCTTGACCATGATCGCGTCCTGGACGGAGGCGGTGTAGAGGACCAGCGCGCGCAGGCCCTCCGCGTACGCCTTCTGCGTCATCAGCGAGCGACGCACGTCCGGGTGGTGGGTGATGGTGACGCGCGGGGCGGTCTTGTCGGTGAAGGCCGCCAGGTCCGGGCCCTGCACCCGCTCCTTGGCGTACTCCAGCGCGTTGAGGTAGCCGGTGGAGAGGGTGGCCATGGCCTTGGTGCCGACCATCATCCGGGCGAACTCGATGATCTTGAACATCTGCCGGATGCCGTCGTGCTTCTCGCCCAGCAGCCAGCCCTTGGCCGGGTGGTCGGCGCCGAAGGTCAGCTCGCAGGTGTTGGAGACCCGCAGGCCCATCTTGTGCTCGACGTTGGTGGCGTAGACGCCGTTGCGCGCTCCCAGCTCACCGGTGTCCCAGTCGAAGTCGTACTTGGGGACGATGAAGAGCGACAGCCCCTTGGTGCCGGGGCCGGCGCCCTCGGGCCGGGCCAGCACGAAGTGGATGATGTTGTCGGAGAGGTCGTGCTCACCGGAGGTGATGAACCGCTTCACACCCTCGATGTGCCAGCTGCCGTCCTCCTGCTGGACCGCCTTGGTGCGGCCCGCGCCGACGTCGGACCCCGCGTCCGGCTCGGTCAGCACCATGGTGGAGCCCCACTGCCGCTCCACCATCCGCTCGGCGATCTTCTGCTGCTCCTCGTTGCCCTCCTCGTGGAGGACCCCCGCGAAGGACGGACCCGAGGCGTACATCCAGACCGGGGCGTTGGAGCCGAGGATCGTCTCGGCCGAGGCCCACAGCAGCGAGCGGGGGCAGACCGTGCCGCCGAGCGACTCCGGCACGCCGAGCCGCCACCACTCGGCCTCCATGTAGGCCCGGTAGCTCTTCTTGAAGGACTCCGGGAGCGGCGCCGTGTGGGTGGCGGGGTCGAAGACGGGCGGGTTGCGGTCGGCGTCGGCGTAGCTCTCGGCCAGCTCGTGCTCGGAGAGCCGGGCTATCTCGGCGAGCACGCTCTTGGCGGTCTCGACGTCCATCTCCGCGAACGGGCCGGTGCCGTACACCGTGTCGCGTCCGAGCACCTCGAACAGGTTGAACTCGATGTCGCGGAGATTCGACTTGTAGTGCCCCATGGCGACGGCTCCGTAAGGATCGGGAGGCAGGGACCTCTGCGTTGACGCGTGTCAGATCAGCTGTCGACATGATGCTACCCGTGGGTAATAAAGGGCAACCCTCAACCGGGCAACTGTGACTCAGTACGCTTCTGCGCATGTACGGCTACGACCAGAACGCGAGCGCAGGGCAGGGTTACGCCGCTCCGCCACCTCCGCCGCAACAGCAGCCGCATGCGTCACATCACGCGCAGGCGGGTGCGGGCTACGGCCAGCAGCCGCTCTACCCGGAGCCCTCACCGCCGTCGCTCGCCGACGCGGTGCGCGCCTTCACCACCGGTTCGATGTCGGCCGAGGACTTCCAGCAGATCTTCGCGGGGTCGAAGGTCTACTGCCCGCGCGGCGACAACCCCGGCTTCCTGGCGCTGCACAACACCCAGCAGCCGGTGATCCCCATGTTCACCTCCCTCAAGGAGCTGCGGAGGTACGCGGGCAAGGAGTCCAAGTACTTCGTGATCACCGGGGCCGAGGTGATCGACCTGCTGCCCACCGGCTACGGCTTCGTCCTCGACATGGAGGGCGAGCACCGGATCGTCTTCGACGCGAAGGCGGTGGAGCAGATGGTGGACTTCGCCATGAGGCGTATGTACGGGTAGGCCGGGCGGGGAGGGAAAGCCCTTTAAGCCCGATAGGCCCGGTAGGCCGGATGGGTCCGGTGGATCCGACGGCTTCTTGATGTCGCCGCTCGCCTCGCGGGGTGCTCGCGCGAGGCGAGGGTCCTCTTGCGGGTCGTTCACCGTTCAATTAAGTTGAACGGTGAACGACCTAGGAGGCCGTCATGCCCGCAGTGACCGTAGAGAACCCTCTGACCCTGCCGCGCGTCGCGGCACCCACCGAGGCACGGCAGCGCCCCGCGCTCGCCGTCACCACCGCTCCCAGCGGCCTCGAGGGCGAGGGCTTCCCGGTGCGCCGGGCGTTCGCCGGAGTCGACTACCGGCACCTGGACCCGTTCATCATGATGGACCAGATGGGCGAGGTGGAGTACGCGCCGGGTGAGCCCAAGGGCACCCCCTGGCACCCCCACCGCGGCTTCGAGACCGTCACCTACCTGATCGACGGCACCTTCGTGCACCAGGACTCGCACGGCGGCGGTGGCACGATCAACGACGGCGACACCCAGTGGATGACGGCCGGCTCCGGGCTGCTGCACATAGAGGCCCCGCCGGAGTCCCTGGTGATGTCCGGCGGCCTCTTCCACGGGCTCCAGCTGTGGGTGAACCTGCCGCGGGAGCACAAGATGATGCCGCCGCGCTACCAGGACATCGGCGGCGCCAAGATCAAGCTGCTCACCTCCGCCGACGGCGGGGCGCTGCTGCGCGTCATCGCCGGCGAGCTGGACGGCCACCAGGGCCCCGGCATCACGCACACCCCGATCACGATGATCCACGCGACGCTGGCGCCGGGCGCGGAGGTCACGCTGCCGTGGCGGGAGGACTTCAACGCCCTGGCGTACGTCCTGGCGGGCCGCGGTGCGGCCGGTGCCGAGCGCCGCCCGGTCCACCTCGGGCAGACCGCCGTCTTCGGTGCCGGGTCCGCGCTGACCGTCCGGGCGGACGAGGAGCAGGACGCGCACACGCCGGACCTGGAGGTCGTCCTCCTCGGCGGCCGGCCGATCCGTGAGCCCATGGCCCACTACGGCCCGTTTGTCATGAACACCAGGGCAGAGCTCCAGCAGGCGTTCGAGGACTTCCAGAAGGGGCGGCTCGGCACGATCCCCACCGTGCACGGAATGTCCGAGGGCGGACTGTAGGACTCGCCGGGAGCCTGTGCGGCCGTAGGGCCGCCCGGGAAGCGCATGCGAACGAGCCCCGTCCGGATACGGACGGGGCTCGCTCGTGCTCACTTTCTACGGTGTCTCACGGTTGTGCCGGTGTTGCCCGGGTTGTCTCAGTGCTGCCCGGCGCGACGCTTCCGGACCGCGAACGCCAATGCCGCGCCGGTACCGAGCAGCAGGGCACTGAGGGAGGCGATCTTCACCATGCCGGACGTACCCGTGTGGGCCAGTGAACCTGAACCTGAATCTGAGCCCGAGCCGGTCTGGGGGATCGGCTTGTTGGGCACGGACCCGGCCGGAATGGCCCCGGGCGGTGCGGATCCGGGCGGCACCGACCCGGGCGGCTCAGGGGTCGGCGACTCGGACGACGGCGGCGGGGTGGTCGGAGGCGTCGTCGCCGGCGGCTCCTCCTTGGGGATGTACACGCCCGCGTCGATCGTGTGATCCACCCCTCCTGGCTTTTCGGGCGCCGTGACAGGTGCGTAGCCGTTGCACAGCCGCCCGGTCTTCGGCGGGGTCACGTTCGAGTCGTGTGCCCGGTTGGCACCGGCCCGGGGGAGGGTGAACCGCAGCTCGTCGGCCGTCGGCTGGGTCGGCACATCGCTGGTGTCCGCGGTGCACACATTGAACTGCACCGTGTACTTCGCGCCCGGCGTCAGCTCGTACTCGGCGCCGACTCCGCCGAAGTAGTACTCGCCGGCGGCGTCGGTCTTGGTCGTGGCGACCTGCTTGCCGCTCTCGTCCAGCAGGTTGACCGTCGCGTCCGGCAGCGGTACCTCATTGACGCCCTCGGGATCCTGGATCCCGTTGTGGTCGCCGTCGAACCACACCCGGTTGCCGATCTGGATCGGCGCGTTCGCCGCCTCATAGGCGACATCGCCCAGCCCGCCGGCCTTGCCGAACGCGCTCTGTGCCTGACTGACGAACTGGTACCCGTTGGCGGTCGGAGCGTTGCCCGGGCCCTGACCGGTCGTGACGTCGTAGTAACCGGTCCCGGAGGTGGCCACGTTGACGACCGGGTCGAACTCCGTGCTGATGACCCACTGCTGCTGCGGAATGTAGGCCACCGACCCCAGCGCGGTCTCCGCGTGAACTCCGTTGCCGTAGAAGTCGCCCGGGAAGTACTCGACGACACTTGGGTCCTCGCCGCCATCGGTGGCGGGGTCGGCGTGGTTGGGGCAGTCCCCGGTGCCTTCCCACGCGTACCCACCGGTGGGAGTGGCGCAGGCCATGTTGATGTCGCCGCCGGCCATGCCGCTTTCGGGGTCGTTGTTGTCCGGCCTCGGGTCCAGTCCGCCCCAGGCCACGACGTCCATGAACCGGTCGCGGAAACCGAGGATCATCGAACCGTCGCGGGTGAAGGCGAGGGAGGCGAGCTCCGGCTGCGGATCGATGAAGACGTTGCCCACCTTCCGCGTGTCCCACGTGTCCAGGGAGGTGTTCCACGGGTTCCAGTGGGTGGCCTGGTCGACGTCGTTGGAACCGAAGACGGAGCCGCGCTTGGCGGTGAGCGGCTGGGTCAGCACCGTGTCGAACCGCGACCCGTCGTAGGTGTAGACGACGGCCTTCAGGTCTTCCCGCTTCTGTGTGCTCTCTGCGCTGCACACACCGCCCACGTACAGCTTGTTGTCGTGGGCCTGAAGACCGAACGGCCGCCAGTCGCCGGAGCTCGCGCACCCCGGGTCCGGGATGCGCACCGTCGCCTTGGGCGCGGACGCGGTGGTCCCGGTCGCGTCGAAGCTGACCAGGCTCCGGGTCAGCAGGTTCACCGCGTAGAGCGTCGAGCCGTCCTCGGACAGGGCCAGGCCGCCGATGCTTTCCTTGCCCGGCGCGTCGGTGAACCCGGCGTCCTTGATCATGTTGCTGCCGTCGTGCGGCGTCTCCGCGGCGCCCGGCACCTTCGCGAACAGGGTCGGCGCGCCGCCGCCGTTGGTCGGCGTGGTGTAGATCGCGTCACCGCCCTCCGGCCCGTACGGGGTGTACCGCCGGGCGAACGCGCCCTGGAACATCCGCTGCTTGTACTTGTCGTAGGCCAGCGCGAACGTCGTGCCCACCTGGTCCTGCGTGTTGAGGACGGTCGGGCACTCCGCGTCGCCGGGACACGTACCTCGTTTGTCCGTCCCGAACGCCACGAGTGCCCGGGTGTCATTCCCGCCGGCGCCGTTCTGGATCGGTACGAAATACCGGGTCTCCGGCAGGGCGTAGTCGGCCGGGTCCCAGACCCCCGTGATCACCGAGTCGTCCTTGCCGTCCGACACGTCCACGAACGTGGTGAAGCTGTCGAAGTGGTTTTCCGCCGTCGAGGCCGGTGCCGCCTGCAGATAATCCCGGTACGGCGACGGAATGGTGACATCGACGCGGTACTGGCCGCCGGTCAGCTCGGTCGACTGCGCGACCACCACCTTTCCGGTGGCGTCCGTGGTGCCGGTGACCCGATGGCCGTCAGGGTCGGTTACCGCGACCTTCATGCCCCGCTGCGGCACATCCATGGTCGTGTTGATCACGCCGGTGCCGAAGAAATCCCTCAGCACCTGGACGGTCAATGTTCCGTCGCCGGCCGCGGCGGTGGCGGTCCCGGCCGTCGCCCCCATGGCGCTGCCCGCCAGCAGGAAAACGGATAAGCCCGCCCGTGCCAGTGGGCCGGTACGTTTCCCGGCTGGTCGGTGTGCGCTTCTTGCCACTCTTCTCACAGCCATAACGCTCCCCTCGTCATGTGAACCGAACACCCGCTCGGTAGTTGCACGTCCGCTTCCCGACCCGGGTGACACTCCGGCCATGAAAAAACGCCCACCGCTGTTTCGGTGGGCCCTTTTCCTTATTGTCCTGGGGAATTGACGCGGAGTCCACCGCGCGTGACGGCGGCCGTGAGGATCCGCGTATCGTGACTGGATCGGGAGTCCGGTCGTTCGTGGTCATCTTGGCGGATGCGGCGAATTCAGGGAGTCGGAAATGCCTTCCCCAGGCCAGTCGCACTCGTCCTCGCTTCCCCTTGGCTTCGAACGCCTATCGGAGTCGCTCTTTCAGACAAGAGTCTGAATAGTCGTCCTGAACCGTCCCACCAGGGACGATACTGTACCGGGTGCGCGCCAAGATCGGGGGGAGCAGGGGATGAATGGTCGGAAAGTGTTAGCAATGCGCCGTGTGAGGGGTGCCAAGCAGGGTTTCCCACGGCGCGCGGCGGCCCGGCGCCGGTGGCCGCGGGCGCGCTGGGTGGCGGCCGCCATCGGCGGGGTGGCCGTCGCGGTGGCCACGGTCCTGGTCCTCGACAGCGGCTCCGACTCCACCGGTCCCAGGGCCTTGACCTCGGACCAGGCCAACCTTCTGGCGGTCACGCGGTTCCGCAACTACCAGGCGGGCGGGCGCGCCGTGACGATCGATGTACCGGGCACCGCCGGCGGGCTGACCATCACCGGATCCATCGACTACCGCGGCGGGAGGGGCTACGGCGCGGTGCGCGGCACCGGGCGCGACACCTCCAGCGACGGGCTGATCGCGTGGACGGCCACCACCGTGTCGGTCCACCCGATGGCGAACCCTCCGGCGAAGGCCCCGGCACGGCCGCCGGAGTCGGGCTGGTACAACCGTCCGCTGCAGAGGTACGGCAGTTCGCTGGACAGCACGCTGTCCATCGCGCTGAAGCTGGGCAGCGACCGGCCGGACAACGCCGAACTGCTGCCGCAGAACGGTGCCGCCTGGGTGGGCCGGGACCGGTTGGACGGCCATCGGGTGGACATCATGACCGGGCCGAGCGCCCGTGCCACGTCCGGTGCCGCCCCGAGTACCGACCCGAGCGACGTGCGCTACTGGATCGGCTCGGACGGCACCATGTACCGGGTGCGCGTCGGCGTCGCGTCCGCGTCGCAGCCGGTGGTCATCGATTTCGACACCCACAGGTACGTGCCGGTCCGGCCGGTACCCGGACTCACCCCGGCGCGCTAGTAGGGTCGGGGACTGGAAACGGAGCGGAAGCCACCGCGCCAGTCCCCGACCCTACTAGCCGCCGCTCAGGACGTCCGCACCCGCGCGTCCGCGGCGAGCAGCGACGCCGGCGGCAGCGGGATGTCCGCCGCGTCCGGGAGCGCCGGAACGGCCGGAACGGCGGTCGCGCCCGTGGTGGTGGCGTGCGGGAACTGCGGCTGTCGCGGAGGCGCTGCCACTTCGGTGAACGGGATGCCGCCGGGCGCCGTCGGCTTCGCCCAGGTGCCGGACGGCGAGGAGGACCGGGCGGGACGCGGGCAGGACGCGGTGGTCGCGAGTCGGGCGGGCACCGTCTTCCGCAGATCGTTGCCGCGCAGGCAGTTGCCCCGGCCCCGGGTGGCGGTGGGGAACGTCCAGCCGACGTCAACGCCGTTGGCGGCGAAGGTGTTGTCCAGGATCCGGTTGCCGTCCGGCGCTATGTCGGTGGTCGCGGTGATCATCAGCCCGGCGTTGCTGTTGCCGGTGACGCGGTTGCGGAGGAACTGGTTGTGGGTGCCGCCGTCGACGCCGATGCCGATGCCCCACCCGCCGTCGGCCTGCTGCGGGGTGGCCGCCTGCTGGTTGGCCGCGACCAGGTTGCCCGCGATGACGGCGTCCCGCTGCGGGAGCAACTTCTCCTGGTGGTCGGAGTTGGTGGTGAGCCCGACCCGGTTGCCGACCAGGCGGTTGCCGACCACGTACATGTCGCCGCCGGCGTTGGTGCCCTCATAGCCGACCGCGTTGAGTTCCGCGATGTTGTCCCGCACCACGATGTGACAGGGCTTGCACTGTCCCACGTAGATCCCCGAGTCGGCGGCGCCCGATGCGTACGAGTGCTCGATGACACCGTTCTGCGCGGAGAACGCGTAGATGCCGTACAGCCCGTTGCGGGTCGCGGTCACGTGGGAGACCAGGAACGACTTCAGGAAGGTGACGGGCTCGTCGCCGGTGTCGTAGCCGCCGGACTGCCCCGGCATTCCGGCGGCCGCCTTCGCCGAACCGGTGACCAGGACCCCGTTCTGGGTGTTGTTCCGCACGGTCAGGTTCTCCACGGCCACCCCGGGGGCGGCGACGACGACGCCGTTCGGCTGCGTCAGGCGCCCGTCGATGACGACCTTGTGCCGGGACGCGCCGCGAAGGGTGACGCCCTTGGTGGAAATCTTCACCGACTCGTGGTACACGCCCGGCGCGACCAGGACGAGATCGCCGGGCTTGGCCAGGGACACCGCGGCCGAGATGGTCGGGGCGTCGGCCGGCACATTGATCGTCACATGCGTCCCCGACGGCCGCCGGCCGTCGTCCGGTCCGTCATCGTCCGCGCCGCAACCGGCCAGGACCGGGGCCAGAGTTCCGAGCACCGCGGCCATCAGGCGAAGACGGAGACGAGGCATGGCCTCATCCTGGCACGGACGCTGACGGAGTCGCAGGCTCCGGAAGGGATATGGCACAGTTCACACTGTGCGCCAAGCCGATTCCCGTCCGTCACGCCGCGCGTTCCTCGGTACCACCGGTGCCGTGACCGCCGTCGGCCTCTCCGCCGGATGCCAATCGCGGTCCGACCGGCCGGACCGGTCCGAGGCCCCCGCGCCGGCCCCGTCCGTGTCCCCGACCGGCCGGTACCAGGCGGGCATCACGCTGCCGCAGCCCGCCCAGCGGAGCCTGCTGGCCGTGGTGGCCGACCTGGCCGACGGCGTGTCCGTCCGCCGGTTGCTGGCCGAGCTCGGCGAGGCCATCCGTGCCCTCACCACCGGGACCGACGCGCGCCTGATGGGCCTGGAGCCGGGCGATCTGACCGTGACGGTCGGGGTGGGTCCCCGGCTGGTGCGCCGGGTCGATCCCGCCCTGCCCGGTGCGGAGGACCTGCCACGGTTCTCCCGCGAGCGGATAGCCCCCCGGGCGCGCGGCGGCGACCTGCTGATACAGATCTGCGCCGGTGACGCCCTGGTGGTGCCGGCCGTGGCCGCCGCGCTTCTGGAGCGGGCCGGTGACCGGATACGCGAACGCTGGCGGCAGTCCGGGAGCCGCGGTGCCAACGTGCCGGTGGAACGGGGCGTTTCCGCGCCGCGCAACCTCTTCGGTTTCGTCGACGGCATCGTGGGCCCCCACACGAAGGCCGAACAACAACGCCACCTGTGGCTGGCCGGGCCGGCTCCCGTCGCCGGCGGCACCCTCGCCGTCCTGCGACGCATGGAACTCGACCTGCCGCGGTTCGCCAGGCTGTCCGTCGCCGAGCAGGAAGCGGTCTTCGGGCGGCGCCGAGCCACCGGTGTGCCCCTCTCCGGCGGCACCATCGCCTCGGGCCCGGACCTCGGCGCCAAGACGCCGGACGGACGCTATCTCGTCCCGGCCGACGCCCACGCCCGCAGAGCGCACTCCGCCGTGGTCGGCGTCGGCCTCATGCTCCGCCGCTCCTACAGCTTCGACCAGCCCGCTCCCGGACTGCTCTTCATCAGCTTCCAGAACGACATACGGACCTTCACCAACACCCTGACCCGGATGGACGCTTCCGACGCCCTGCTGCCCTACACGACCACCACCGCCAGCGCGACCTTCCTGATCCTCCCCGGCTTCGACGCACAACACCCGCTCGGTTCCCGGCTCTTCCGCTGAACGGGCCGGCCGCCCCGGTACCGCCCCGGTACCGCCCCGGCGAGCTGATCAGGCGTGGCGGGCCGCACCGTCCGCCGCGTCCGGGCCGGGCCGCTGGTCCGGGCTCGTCTCGTACAGCTCGTACCAGATGCATTTGCCGTCGCCGCGCGGATCGACCCCCCAGCTGTCGGCGAGCATCTCCATCAGCAGCAGTCCGCGCCCCGACGAGGCCAGCTCGCCCGGCCGCCGGCGGTGCGGCAGCTCATCGCTGCTGTCGGCGACGTCCAGCCGCAGCCGCCGGGACCCGCGCCGCCCGCTGACCTCGGCCACCAGCAGGGCGTCCCCGTCGGTGTGCACCAGGACGTTGGTGACCATCTCGGAGAGCATCAGCACCGCCGACTCCACCTGGTCGGGGTCGGCCCAGTCGTGCAGCATGTCGCGCAGCTGCCGGCGGGCGCCCGCTATGCGCTCCGGCTCCGCCTGCGCGACCGTGACCGCCGTCCGCCGCACCGGCGCCGAACCGGGGCCGACCAGGCACACCTCCGCTTCCCGGCGGATCAGCAGCAGGGCTATGTCGTCCTCGCGCCGGTCCGCGAGCGGTCCGGTGGTGTGGTGGGAGGGCGGCCCGTGCACCGCCTGCACCAGGGCCTCGGCGAGGGCCTCCAGATCGTCGGGGCCCTCGCTCCCGGCGGCGGCCCGCTCGAAGGCCGCCCGGATCCGCTTCCAGCCGGTCTCCAGGTCGTGGCCGCCGGTCTCGATCAGCCCGTCGGTGCACATCAGCAGCGTCTCACCGGGCTCCAGCACCGCGCGGGTGGTCGGGTAGTCGGTGTCCGGGTCGATGCCCAGCGGCAGCCCGCCCTCCGTGGGCCTGATCATCATGGTGCCGTCGGCGAGCCGGACCGCCGGGTCCGGGTGGCCCGCGCGGGCGATGTCCAGGGTGCCGGCGACCGGGTCCACCTCCATGTACAGACAGGTCGCGAACCTCGGGTCGTACCGGCCGTCCGGTCCTTCGGGCCCGGTCAGCCCGGCGAGGAAACGGGAGGCGCGGGAGAGCACCGCGTCGGGGTGGTGCCCCTCGGAGGCGTACGCCCGGACCGCGATCCTCAGCTGTCCCATGATCCCCGCGGCGCGCACATCGTGGCCCTGGACATCGCCGATCACCAGCGCGGTACGCCCCGAGGGCAGTCCGATCACGTCGTACCAGTCGCCGCCGACCTGCAGCCCGCCGCCGGTCGGCACATAGCGCGCGGCCACCGCCAGCCCCGGGATATCGGGCTTGCCGGCGGGCAGCATCGAGCGCTGGAGCCCGTCCGACAGCTCCCGCTCGGTCTCCTGGAGCGCGGCCCGGGACAGCGCCTGGGCCAGCATCCGCGCGATCGTGGTCAGCACCGAACGCTCATCGGGCGAGAACGACACCGGATAGGCGAATCCCGCCATCCACGCGCCGATGGTGCGGCCCGCGACGATCAGCGGCAGAAAGGCCCAGGACCGGCGGGTACGCGGCCGGTCCAGCGACCAGGCGGCCGGAAACCGGCCGCGGTACTCCTCCGGCGTGGGCAGATAGACCGCCCGGCCGGTGCGCACCACCTCGGCCGCCGGACAGTCGGTCTCCAGCGCCATGTCCTGAAAGGGGTGATCGGCGGCCTCCCGGGGCCCGTGGTGGCCGATCACCGAGATCCGGTCGCCCTGGACGCCGAAGACCGCGAGCCCGTCCGGGGAGAAGCCCGGCATGGACAGCCCCGCCGCGACCCGCAGCACCTCGGCGGTGGACATCGCCTCCGCCAGCGCCCGCCCCGCGTCCAGCAGGAACGCCTCGCGGTTGCGCCGCCAGTCGCCGGTGATCTGCGGGCCCACGGCCGAGGTGCCCGGCAGCGCCTCGGGGACCTCCTGGAGGATGCCGAGCAGGTAGTACCCGTCCTCCGGGCCGCCGCGGGGGATCGGGCGGGAGCGGGTGCGCACGGTCCGCAGTACGGTGCCCTTCTCGTCCACGATGCGCAGCCGGGCCTCGGCGAGGGTGCCCTCGGCGACCGCCAGCTCGACGATCGCCTTGATCTCCAGCCAGTCCGCGGGGTGGAAACAGGCGCGGGCGGCGGCCTCGGGAAGGGTGACGGCCTCGGCGGGGAGCCCCACCAGCCGGGCGGCCTCCGCGTCGTAGCTGACGGCGCCCGAGACGCTGTCCCAACGCCATAGGCCGGTCGCTATGGCGGCCAGCAGGTCCTCGGTGCGCATTGGCCCACCTTATGGGGATTTGCCAATCGCTTACCAGTGAGCGTCGCGGCGCCGGTAGGCTTGGCCGGAAGCCTTTCCGAGGGTACGCACGCCTCCCGATCGACACGACTTGGATGAATGATGCATCGGTACCGGTCCCACACCTGTGGTCAGCTCCGCGCCGCTGACGTCGGCACCGACGTCCGGCTCTCCGGCTGGCTCCACAATCGACGGAACCTGGGCGGCATCCTCTTCATCGATCTCCGTGACCACTACGGCCTGGTCCAGCTGGTGGTGCGGCCCGACACCCCCGCCAACGAGGTGCTGAGCTCCACGCCCAAGGAAACCGTCGTCCGGGTCGACGGCCGGGTCATCGCCCGCGGCGCGGAGAACGTCAACCCCGACCTGCCGACCGGCGAGATCGAGGTCGAGGTCACCGAGGTCGAGGTGCTCGGCGCCGCCGACCCGCTGCCCTTCACCGTCTTCCCCGAGGACGGGGTGGGCGAGGAGCGCCGGCTGGAGTACCGCTTCCTGGACCTGCGCCGTGAGCGCATGCACCGCAACATCATGCTGCGCTCCGCCGTGATCTCCGCCATCCGGCAGAAGATGACCGCGCAGGGGTTCAACGAGCTGGCGACCCCGATCCTGTCCGCCACCTCGCCGGAGGGCGCCCGGGACTTCCTGGTCCCCTCCCGGCTGCACGCGGGCAAGTTCTACGCGCTGCCGCAGGCGCCGCAGCAGTTCAAGCAGCTGCTGATGATCGCGGGCTTCGACCGCTACTTCCAGATCGCGCCCTGCTTCCGCGACGAGGACGCCCGCGCCGACCGCTCGCCGGGCGAGTTCTACCAGCTCGACGTCGAGATGAGCTTCGTCGAGCAGGAGGACGTCTTCGGCGTCATCGAGAAGGTCATGACCGAGCTCTTCGAGGAGTTCGGCGGCGGCCGCCATGTGACCTCGCCGTTCCCGCGGATCCCGTTCCGCGAGGCCATGCTGAAGTACGGCTCCGACAAGCCGGACCTGCGGGCCAAGCTGGAGCTGAGGGATGTCAGCCATGTCTTCGCCGGCTCCGGTTTCAAGGCGTTCGCGGACAAGCACGTCCGCGCGCTGGCCGTGCCGGACACCGCCGACCAGCCCCGGAAGTTCTTCGACCAGCTCGGCGAGTTCGCCGCCCTCCAGGGCGCCAAGGGGCTGGCCTGGGTCCGGATCGGCGAGGACTCCAAGCTGACCGGCCCGATCGCGAAGTTCCTCACCGATGAGGACGTCGAGAAGCTGATCGCCGAGGTCGAGGGCAAGCCCGGTACGTCGGTCTTCTTCGGCGCGGGTGAGTTCGACGAGGTCTCCAAGATCATGGGCGCGGTGCGGGTCGAGGCCGCCAAGCGGGCCGGCCACTTCGAGGAGAACGTCTTCCGCTTCTGCTGGATCGTGGACTTCCCGATGTTCGAGCGGAACGAGGACACCGGGCAGATCGAGTTCTCCCACAACCCCTTCTCCATGCCGCAGGGCGGCCTGGAGGCTCTGGAGACCAAGGACCCGCTGTCCATCCTGGCCTGGCAGTACGACATCGTCTGCAACGGCGTGGAGCTGTCCTCCGGCGCCATCCGGAACCACGAGCCGGAGGTCATGTACAAGGCGTTCGAGATCGCGGGCTACGGCCGGGAAGAGGTGGAGCGCGAGTTCGGCGGCATGCTGCGCGCGTTCCACTTCGGCGCCCCGCCGCACGGCGGTATCGCCCCTGGCGTCGACCGCATCGTGATGCTGCTGGCCGATGAGCCCAACATCCGCGAGACCATCGCCTTCCCGCTCAACGGCAACGCGCAGGACCTGCTGATGGGCGCGCCCAGCGAGGTGGACGAGGCCCGGCTGCGGGAGCTCCACCTGTCGCTGCGCAAGCCGCCGCAGATCAAGCAGGCCGGAAAGGCCGAGAAGGCCGAGAAGGCCGACGAGAAGTCGGCTGAGAAGGCGGCCGAGTAGGCGGCCGAGACGGCGGACGGAGCGGCGGAGAAGCCCGCCGGATAACCGGGGCCGACCAGTTCCCAGGCGGGGGCGTGCCGGACGGCGCGCCCCCGCCGCGTTGTGCGGATGGCCGCATGCCGCTCTTCCCACAGCGATTCACAGCCCGCACCCATGCGGTTGCCAGGTTGCCTCCCTAGCGTGCCCGGCCATGACCCCACAGCAGAGCAATGGCCCCGAGCCCTCGCAGCCCGAGTTCCAGGTCCGGTCCCAGGTCCAGTCCCAGTTCCAGTCTCAGCCCCGGCCGCGGGCCCAGCGGGACATGACCAGACGGCGGGCCGTGATGGCGGGCGGCGCGGCGGTCGCGGCGGTGGGCCTGGGAGCGGCCGTCGCCACCACCGCCTCGGCGGGCGAGACCTCCGCGTCCGCCGCCTCCGCCACCCCCTCGGCCGCCGCCTCCTCCCCGTCCGGGGAGGTCTGTTACCGGCTCACCTCGGAGACGACCGAGGGGCCGTACTACATCGACGCCGACAAGATCACTAAGGACATCACCGAGGACCGGGAGGGCATCCCGATGACCCTCCGCCTCAAAGTGATCGACTCCGAGAGCTGCAAGCCCCTGGCGAAGGCGGCCGTCGACATCTGGCACTGCGATGCGCTGGGGATCTACTCGGGCTACGAGAGCTCGAGCGGCGGCGGGGGCGGCACCCCGCCCACCGGCACCCCCACCGGCATCCCGCCCACCGGCAGCCCCACCGGGACGCCGCCCACCGACGCCCCGACGGGCGCCCCGACCGGTGCCCCGCCCGGCGGCGGCCACCAGGAGCCGACCGACGACGAACGGTACCTGCGCGGCACGCAGCTCACCGACCGGCACGGCTTCGTCGAGTTCACCACGGTCTTCCCCGGCTGGTACCGGGGCCGCTGTGTGCACATCCACACCAAGGTGCACGTCGGCGGCAAGCTGACCGACGCCGGTTACGAGGGCGGCCACACCTGCCACACCGGACAGCTCTTCTTCGCCGAGGAGGCGGTGCTCGCCGCGGCCGAAGTGGCTCCGTACAACACCAGCACCACCGAGCGCACCACCCTCGACGAGGACGGGATCTACCCCGGCAACGGCGCGCAGGGCGGGCTGCTGAACCTGACGTACCGCAAGGGGAGGATCGGTAAGGGCGTCGTCGGGAGCCTCACCCTGGGGGTCGACCCCGACGCGACCCACGACGGCACGGATCTGTGAAACCCCCGGGGTCAGAGCCTCCGGTCCACCCCGCACGGCGCGCCGCGGTCCGCGCGGGCGGCCCGGTGCACGGCGCGCAGCAGCCGCTTCGGGGTGGTCCGGTGCTGCCATAAGACGGCCCGCACGCCGTACTCCATCACCGCCATCAGCTCCGTCTCCCGCAACTCACCCGCGATCAGCACCACCCGCTGCCGACCGCCTCGCACCAGGCGGCGCAGCTCCGCCCCGGCGCGGTCGTCGAGGCGTTCGGCGAGCATGATGGCGACGGCGCCGCGGGGTTCGTCGCTGAGCGGGCGCGGCCGGTCGACCAGCTCGACGCTGGGCTGATGTTCCAGATGGCGTACGACCCCGGCCCGGCTGAGCGGGTCGGGGCCGTGGACCGTCACCGTGACACGTGCGTCCGGCACTGCGTTCCTCGATTTCCCGGCGGATGTGGACTCCACAGGGTCATCGAGGGGGCTAAACGAACGGTTGTCGGGCGATCAACGACCGCTCGGGCGCCGGGCCCGGACGGCTCCGGGCCCGGACGGCTCCGGGTTCGGATGGCGCCGGGCCCGGACGCTCCCGGTTCGGACGGCTCCGTGTCCGGACACTCCCGGTTCGGACGGCTCCGTGTCCGGACACTCCGGGTTCGCGTGGCGCCCGGCTCGGGCGCTCCGGGTTCGGACGGCGCCGGGTCCGGGCGCTCCGGGTTCGGACGCTCCGGGCCTTCCGAGTCCGGCGTCTTCCAGGTCCGGGGCGTTCGTGTCCGGGGTGTTCGGGTCCTCTAGGGCCGGGGTGCCCGGGCACCCCGGCCTTCCGGATCCGGGAGTGCCGGGGCCCGGGGGCTGGTTGTCCGGGGCGTCGTCCGGAGGCCGGGGCCCGAGGCCCGGGGGCTGGTTCTCCGGGTGTCGTCCGGAGGCCGAGGCCCGGGGGCCGGGGCCCGGGGCCCGGGGCCGGTTGTCCGGGGGCCGGGGCCGGGCCCTGGGTGTCCGCCTATGCGGCGCCGTTCTGCTCCGCGCCGCCGAAGCGCTGCCGGTAGGACTCCAGGTCCTCCTCGGTGATCTTGGCGAAGAGCACCGGGGGAACGGTGAAGGCCGTGCCCGCCGGGACCGACGCCAGCGCCTTCGCCTCCTCCCGGCCGACCCAGGTCGCGGTGTCCTCGCCCAGCGCGAACGCCGACCGCATGGCCCGCGCCGAGGCCGGGATGAACGGCTCGGAGACGATCGCGTAGAGGTGGATGAGGTTCATCGCGGTACGGAGGGTGAGGGCCGCGGCCTCCTGGTCGGACTTGATCTCCAGCCAGGGGGCCTTCTCCTCCAGGTAGGAGTTGCCCGCGCTCCACAGGGCGCGCAGCGCCGCCGCGGCCTTGCGGAACTGGAGCGCGTCCATGTGCTCCTCGTACTCCGCCAGCAGCCGCGCGATCTCCTCGCCCAGGCGCTCCTCCGCCTCCCCGGCGGCCTTACCGGCCGGGACCTCGTCGCCGAACCGCTTGCGGGAGAAGGACAGCACGCGGTTGACGAAGTTGCCGAGAGTGTCCGCCAGGTCCTTGTTGACGGTGGCGGTGAAGTGCTCCCAGGTGAAGGAGGTGTCGTCGGACTCCGGGGCGTTCGCCATCAGGAAGTAGCGCCAGTAGTCGGCGGGCAGCACCTCGAGCGCGGCGTCGGTGAACACCCCGCGCTTCTGGGAGGTGGAGAACTTCCCGCCGTAGTACGTCAGCCAGTTGAACGCCTTGACGTAGTCGACCTTCTTCCAGACGTCCCGGGTGCCGAGGAGGGTGGCCGGGAACATCACCGTGTGGAACGGGACGTTGTCCTTGGCCATGAACTCCGTGTAGCGGACCGACGCGTCCACGTCGTACCACCACGACTTCCAGTCGCGGTTCTCCGGGTCCTGGTCCGCCCACTCCTTCGTCGCTCCGATGTACTCGATCGGGGCGTCGAACCAGACGTAGAAGACCTTGCCCTCGGCGGCCAGGTCCGGCCAGGTGTCGGCCGGCACCGGTACGCCCCAGTCCAGGTCGCGGGTGATCGCCCGGTCCTGCAGCCCCTCGTTGAGCCACTTGCGCGCGATCGAGGAGGCCAGCGTCGGCCAGTGCTTGCCGTGCTCGTCGACCCAGGCGGCCACCTCGTCCGCCAGCTTGGACTGGAGCAGGAAGAGGTGCTTGGTCTCCCGGACCTCCAGATCGCTGCTGCCGCTGATCGCGGAGCGGGCGTCGATCAGATCGGTCGGGTCCAGTACCCGGGTGCAGTTCTCGCACTGGTCGCCACGGGCCTTGTCGTAGCCGCAGTGCGGGCAGGTGCCCTCGATGTAGCGGTCGGGGAGGAAGCGGCCGTCGGCGTTGGAGTACACCTGGCGGATCGAGCGCTCCTCGATGAACCCGTTCGCCTTCAGCTCACGCGCGATCGTCTGGGTGATCTGCACGTTCTGCGCGGAGGAGCTGCGGCCGAAGTAGTCGAAGGCGAGGCCGAAGCCGTCGTAGACCGCCTTCTGCGCGTCGTGCTGCTGGGCGCAGAACTCGTCGACCGGCAGCCCGGCCTCCTTGGCGGCCAGCTCGGCGGGGGTGCCGTGCTCATCGGTGGCACAGATGTAGAGGACGTCATGGCCGCGCTGGCGCATATAGCGGGAGTAGACGTCGGCCGGGAGCATGGACCCCACCATGTTGCCCAGGTGCTTGATCCCGTTGATGTAGGGAAGGGCGCTGGTGATGAGGTGTCGAGCCATTGCAGGCTGCTCCCGATTCGATACGGTAAGTGACTTTTGGCTCTACTGAGCCGCCCATATCGTATCCGAGTGACGGGGGCCACCCGCGCGGAGTTTCCGCGGCGGACGCGCGGTGTTCTCCGCGGCGGATGGCCCCGGTGCGCTGCGGGCTCCCTGGTTGTGGTGTGGGACGCCCTGATGGGGTGCGGGTCCCCGGGTTGTGGGTCCTGTGGGTTGTGGGTCCTGGGTTGCGGGCCGGGCCCCGGGCTGCGGGCCCCGGGTTGGGCTGCGGGGCGCCCGGGGCCTGTCCGGTGGTGCTGCGGGGCGCCGGTCAGCTCTGCTCGCGGGCGGCCAGCCAGCCCGGGAACTTCTTCAGGAGCTCCCCGTACAGCTCGGCGTCGGCGACCGTACGCGGGTCGAGACCGGCGTGGAAGAAGCCGGTGTTGTCGACCGCCCGCTTCTCCGGAACGGCGAGGGCGGGGGAGGTGTCGAGCTTGCGGAGGAAGTCGAACCCCTTCGCCTCCGGGTCCCCGAACGCCAGGAACTGCCAGAACAGCGGAAGCCCCGCCGCCTCGCACAGCGCCTTCTCGGCAGCGGTCTTGGCGGTGGGCGCACCGTCCGTCTGGAAGATCACGAACGCGGGGTCGGTGGTGCCGGACGCCTTGTAGTGCTCGATGACGGCGTTGACGGCGGTGTGGTAGTTCGTCCGCCCCATGTGCCCGAGCGCACCGTGCAGCTCCTCGATGCGGCCGGAGTGCTGGGACAGCTCGATCTCGGCGGTGCCGTCGATGTCGGTGGAGAAGAACACGACGGGCACGGTGCCGGAGGTGTCGAGGTGCGCGGACAGGGCGAGCGCCTGGTCGGCGAGATGCGACACGGTGCCGTCCTTGAAGTACCCGCGCATCGACCCGGACCGGTCCAGCACGAGGTACACCACGGCCCGCTGCCCGGCCAGCCCATGTGCCTGGATGGCCTCCCCCGCGGCGGTGTAGAACCCCACGAGGGCGGGGGCCCGCGCCTCGAGGTCGCCGAGCGCGATGGCGGCCGCCGACGCCGGTGCCTTGTCGTCGGGGGCCGTGGGGGTGGTGGGGGCTGCGGTTACTTCGGTTGTTGCGGTTGTTGCGGTTGCTTCGGTCTTGGGCGCGGTGGTGGTGGGTTCTTCGGCCTTCGTCTTGGGCGCGGTGGTGGTCGCGGTGGTGGCGGTGGAGGTGGCGGCTGCGACCGGTTCGGCCTCGGGCGCGGGGTTGTCCTCGGTCTGAGGCTCGGCCTGGGGCTGGGGCTGGGGCTGGGGAGTGGGGTCTGCGTCGGCTGTGACCGGCTGGGGCTCGGCGGCGGGGTCTGCGTCGGCTGCGGTCGGCTGGGCCTCGGCGGCGGGCTCCTCACCGTCTGCGGACGCGGTAGCGGTTTCCGGCTCGCGGTCGCCTTCGGTTTCGGCCTCCGGCTTGGTGTCGGTCTCCGGCTCCGGCTTGGCCTCTGCCTCAGCCTCGGTCTGAGGCTCGGCCTCCGGCTTCATCTCCGGCTTGGCGTCGGCCTCGGTAGCGGGCTCGGGGGCGGTGGCGTTCGTTTCCGGCGCGGTGGCGGTTTCCGCCTCCGCTTCGGTCGTCGGTTCCGCGTCGCTTGCCGTGGGGGGTACGGGGGCGCTCTCGGGCGCAGGCTCGGCCTCGTCGGCATCGGCCTGCGGCGCTGTGGCCTCGGCGGGCTCGTCGTCGGTCTTGACGTCGGCCGTGGTCGCGACGTCGGCCTCTGCCGCCGCCTCCGCCTCGGCTGCGGAGTTCTCTGCTGCCGCCTCGGTTTCAGGCTTGGGCTCGGCCTTCGGCTTGGCGTCTGCGCTCGCCTCGGTCGCTGGCTTGGTCGTCGGGTCCTCGGTGGCGGGCTCTCCGGCGTGTGTGGGTACGGCGGCGGTGTCCGGTTCGCGGTCGTCCTCGGCTTCGGCCTTCGGCT
>NZ_BBOX01000014.1 GCF_001553455.1 Streptomyces hygroscopicus subsp. hygroscopicus | reverse complement strand
CGGCCTCCGGCTTGGCGTCGGCCTCGGCGGTGGGCTCGTCGTCGGCCTGTGGGGACGCGGTGGCGGTCGGCTCGTCGTCGGCCTGCGGTGCGGTGACGGCAGGCTCGTCGTCGGTCTTGCTCTCGGTCGTGGGCTTGGCGGAGGCGGTGGTCTCCGTCGCTGCCTCGGTGGGTTCCGGCGCGCTGGCCTGCTCGGCCCCGGCCTTGGGCTCGGTGTCGTCGGTGCTCGCCTCACTTGCCGGGGTGGTGCTGGCTTCGGCCTTGGGCGCGGCGCTGTCCGCCGGTGACTCGTCCTCGGGTTCGGCAGCGGGCTTGGGCTCGTCCGCGTCGGCCTGCGGCGCGTTGGCCTGCGGCGCGGCGGCCTCCCGCTCACGGTCGGCCTCTGCCTTGGTCTCCGCCTCGGACGTGGCTTCGGGGGTGGCGGCGGCCTCCGCCTCGGCTGCCGTGACCGTCTCGGTGGGTTCCGGCGCGCGGTCCTGCTCAGGTTCGGTGGCGGTGCTTGGCTTCGCGGTCGGCTGCGCTTCGGCCTCGGCCTTGGGCTCGGTGGCGGCACTCGCTTCTGCGGTCGGCTCCGCTTCGGCCTCGGTCTCCGCCTCGGCCTCCGCCTTGGGCTCGGCGGCGGGCTTGGGGGTGGTCGTCTCCGCTGTGGGCTCGGTGGGTTCCGAGGCGGCCGTTTCCTTCTGGTCGGCCGGTGCTGCCGTCTCGGGCACGGCGGTGGCCTCGGCCTCGGGCTCCTGGGTGTGCTTGTCCTCGGAAACGGGGGTCTTCAGGATCTCGTCGAGGGACTTGAGCGGGGTCGACAGGGCCGGATCGTGCGCGGTTTCGTCGTCCAGGGAGTCCGTAGAGTCCGTAGGGCCCACGGAGCCCACGGAGTCCGTAGCCACAGTCGCCTCGGCCTCCGCCGATGCGGGCGTGGACTCGGTCCTCGGCTCGGGCTCCGGCTTGGTCGTCTGGTTGGCCTTGTGGCTGGTCTTCTGGTCGGTCCGCTGCTCGGCCTTCTGCTCGGGCTCCGGCTCCGGTGACTGGGGGTCCGGGACAACCGCCTCCTCCGGCGCAGCAGAAGAATCCTCCACCCCCGTGGCTCGGGAGCGTCCGAATACTTTGCGCAGTAGGTCCCGTATGCCCATGGGAGATACCTCTCACGTGTTCGAGTGCGGTGCATGGCGGTGCATGGCCGTGGTGCCGAAAGGCTAGCGGGCCGGTCGGCGGCCCTCTTCCGCCGATTCCGCTCGCGCTCCGTTCACCTCGGGTTCAGGCGCTCTTCGCCGTCGCGCGGTTCTACGCCCATAGCTTCGCCGCCGAAGGATTCCGACGTCATGTCGGCGCCTACCGCGTCGGCGGACTGCCCATGCGGGGCCCTGCGAAGCCCATACGTGACACCCTTACGGAGGGGAAGACGTGCGCAACCTCCTGCCACTCATCAGCTCGCACCCGGGCGGTCGTTCCGCGCTGACCTGCCGGTACCGCTGTGGTGACGCCTGCTTTCACGAGGCGCCGAACACCAGCGACAACGCCTACGTGGGCGATGTCATCGCCGGTGCCGCGTCGCGCCGTTCCCTCCTGCGGGCCGGGGCCGTGATGACCGTGGCGGCCGCGACCGGGGCCGTGGCGCTGGAGCGGGCGCCGCAGGCGTCCGCCGCGACGCACCACGCGGCCACCGCGGACAACGCCGCCGCGGCCACCGCGGACAACGCCGCCGCGGCGGCGAAGGGCAGGGCCGCCCGCGGCCTCCGCTTCTCGCCGGTCGCGCCCAACACCGAGGACGCCGTGGTCGTCGCCGAGGGCCATGACCAGAACGTGGTGATCCGCTGGGGCGACCCGATCCTGCGCGGTGCCCCCGCGTTCGACCCGGACCGGCAGAGTGCCAAGGCCCAGGCGGGCCAGTTCGGTTACAACAACGACTACATGGCGGTGCTGGACGTCCCGGGTGAGCGCGACCACCAGCTGCTCGTGGTCAACCACGAGTACACCGACGAGGTGCTGATGTTCTCGGGTTACGACCCGGAGAACCCCACCCGCGAGCAGGCCGAGATCGGCTGGGCCGCGCACGGGCTGTCGGTGGTCGTGACGGCCGAGGAGCGCGGGCTGGGCCGGCTCACCGCGGTGCCGCGCCACCGCCTCAACCGCCGTATCACCGCGACCACTCCATTCGAGGTCACCGGTCCGGCGGCGGGCAGCGAGCTGCTGCGCACCTCCGCCGACCCGACCGGCAGGCGCGTCCTCGGCACGCTCAACAACTGCGGCGGCGGCATCACGCCGTGGGGCACGGTGCTCTCCGGTGAGGAGAACTTCAACCAGTACTTCGCGGGCGGCGACGCGGTCACCGACCCGGTCACCGCGGCCCGCCTCAAGCGGTACGGCATCACCGGCGCCGCCTCCGAGCGCAAGTGGGAACGGTTCGACGACCGTTTCGACGTGACGAAGGAGCCGAACGAGACCAACCGCTTCGGCTGGGTCATCGAGATCGACCCGTTCGACCCCGAGTCCACCCCGCGCAAGCTGACCGCGCTGGGCCGCTTCAAGCACGAGGCCGCCGAACCCCGGCTGACCACCGACGGCCGTCCGGTCCTCTATATGGGCGACGACGAGAAGTTCGACTACTTCTACAAGTTCGTCTCGTCCAAGCGGATGATGAAGGGCAACAGCCGCACCGCCCGCGAGCACAACCGCACCCTCCTGGACGAGGGCACGCTGTACGTCGCCAAGTTCACCGGCGACAGCCCGGCCACCGAGATCGACGGCTCCGGAAAGCTGCCGCGGGACGGCGAGTTCGACGGTGCCGGTGAGTGGATCCCGCTGGCCAGCGGCGACCGCTCGTTCGTGCCGGGGATGACCGCCGAGGAGGTGTACGTCTTCACCCGGATCGCCGCCGACAAGGCCGGTGCGACGAAGATGGACCGCCCCGAGGACGTCGAGCCGAGCCCGCGCACCGGCCGGGTCTACATCGCGCTGACCAACAACACCGACCGCGGCAAGGCGGGCAAGGCCCCGGCCGACGAGGCCAATCCGCGCAACGCCAACAAGCACGGGCAGATCCTGGAGCTGACCGAGCGCTGGAACAACGCCGGCTCCACCCGCTTCTCCTGGCGGTTGTTCCTGGTCTGCGGCGACCCCGAGGACCCGGGCACCTACTTCGGCGGCTTCCCCAAGGACCAGGTCAGCCCGATCTCCTGCCCGGACAACATCACCTTCGACGCGTACGGCAATCTGTGGATCTCCACCGACGGCAACGCGCTCGGCAGCCACGACGGGCTGTTCGGCGTGGCTACCGGCGGCAGCCGCCGCGGTGAGGTCAAGCAGTTCCTGACCGTGCCGACCGGGGCCGAGACCTGCGGCCCGATCGTGCAGGAGCGGCGGGTGCTGGTGGCCGTGCAGCATCCGGGTGAGAAGGACGGCGCGAGCGTGGAGAAGCCCGCGTCCACCTGGCCCGACGGCCCGGGGAAGCTGACCCGGCCGTCCGTGATCAGCGTCTGGCGGCGCGACGGCGGCACCATCGGCGCATGAGGCTCACGCGCTCGCGCTAGCCCGCCTCGTCCTCCGCGAGCCGTCGCAGCCGCTCGCGGGGGGCGCGCAGGGAACGGCCCCTGGTGTCCGTACGGGCCCAGGGGTCGTCCGCGAGCCGTTCGCCGACGGTCCGCAGGGTCCACCGGTCGGAGCGCAGCTCCGGATCGTCCAGCTCCCGCGCGTCGATGGGCGTGGCGACCGGGGCCCCGGGGCGGGCGCGCACCGCGTACGGGGTGACGGCGGTCTGCGCGTAGCCGTTGCGCTGGACGTCGAGGTAGAGCCGTCCGCGCCGGCTGGCCTTGCGCGGTTCGGTGGTGAGCCGGTCGGGGTGGCGGGCGGCCAGCAGACCGGCGGCTTCATGGGCGAAGGACCGCACGGTGTCGAAGTCGGCGCGGCGGTCCAGCGGGACGATGACGTGCAGTCCGCGGGAGCCGGTGGTCATCAGCAGCCCCGGCAGCCCGAGCTCGCCGAGCAGCGCGCAGCAGCGCCGGGCCGCCCAGCGCACCTCCTCGAAACCGGCCTCGGAACCGGACGCCTCGGAACCGGACTTCTCGGGCGAGGGCGGATCGAGGTCGATGACCAGCCGGTCGGGGTGGTCGGGCCGGTCGGCGCGGGAGAGCCAGCGGTGCGGGGTGACGCACGCCTGGTCGGCGAGGTAGAGCAGGGTCGCGGTGTCGTCGCAGACCACGTGCGTGACCTTGCCGCCTTCTTTGGGGAGGACCGCGCGCCGCACCCAGTCCGGAAAGTGGTCGGGTGCGTTCTTCTGCATGAGCGGGGTGCCGCCGATTCCGTCCGGATGGCGTTCCATCATCAGCGGACGGCCGCGCAACTGCGGAATGATGCGCCGGGAGACCGATCGGTAGTAATCGACGAGATCCCACTTGCTGATCCCGTCGTCGGGGAAGAGCAACTTTTCCGGCCGGCTGATCCGTACGGTGCGGTTCCCTGCCCTGACGTTCCGTGCATCGGTCCGCTTCTCGCTCATATCGGACGCGGGTAACCGCTGGGCCGCTGACCAAACCCCGCAGCCAGGCGGGGGAACTCATGGCGCGACCCGGATCGCTCCGGGCCGCTGGGCGGCCGCATGCTGGTCACCAAGGGGTTCGCGGACGCGGCGGGCGATCCCGGGGGCGCCCACGGGCGTGGGCTGCGCGCCGTCGAACTGGTCAAGGGCACCGGGCCCCGGCTGGAGGGGCTGCGGGGCGCCTTCACCCGGGCCGGGGAGCGCGCGTCGTACGACCCCGCGCATCCGCTCGATCCGCTCGATCCGCTCGATCCGCTCTGGGACGCGTCGGCGTAGGCCCTGGCCCCTCTGGGGTGCGTCGGCGTAGGCCCCGGCCCCTCTGGGGTGCGTCGGCGTAGGCCCCGGCCCGTCCCGTGCGGCCTCGCCGTCGTCCGGGTGCTAGCCGCCCCGTGGGCTCTGGCCGCCCCTGGGCCCACGGGCGGGGGCGGGCCGGGGGGAAGCGAACGGTCGTCCCATGGACCACGGGGACGGACGGTCGTTGGTGCGACCCGTGACCGTCCCGGCGTAGCGGACAGCCGAAGAGCGCGACGCAGTGTGCGCGACCGGACCAAGGGCGCTACCAAGCGCACAACCTCCGCCGTGCACGACCGAGAGGGCGACCCCCACCGGCCGGATACGGGGAGCCCCCGTGGTCACGCGCCGCGCAGCGCCAGCACCGTCTCGACCGTGTCCGCCTGGTCCGCGGGCTTGTCCTCGCGGTAGCGCAGCACCCGTGCGAACCGCAGCGTGACGCCCGCCGGATAGCGGGACGAGCGCTGCAACCCGTCGAAGGCCACCTCCACCACCAGCTCCGGCCGCACCCGCACCACCCAGCCGTCGTCGCTGACCGCGAGCCCCAGCAGCACCTCCGTCTGCCACTCCAGCATCGCGTCGGTGAGCCCCTTGAAGGTCTTGCCCAGCATCAGGTACGTCCCGTCCGGCTTCCGTGCGCCCAGGTGGAGGTTGGACAGTTTTCCGGTGCGGCGGCCGTGCCCCCACTCCGCCGCCAGCACCACCAGGTCCAGCGTGTGCACCGGTTTGACCTTCAGCCAGGACGCCCCGCGCCGGCCCGCGCCGTACGGTGCCTCCAGCGCCTTGACCAGCACCCCCTCATGGCCCCGGGCCAGGACGTCCGCGGCGAACTCGCGCGCCGCCCGCCGGGTCTCCGGGTCCGCCGGGTCCCCGGCGACCAGCCGCCGTACCCGCCGGGGCCCGGGGGTGATCCGGGCCAGTTCGGCATGGCGCTCGTGGGTCGGCAGGTCGAGCAGATCGCGGTCGTCGACGACGAGCAGGTCGAAGAAGACGGGGGACAGCGGCAGTGCGGCCGACGCCCCGGCCACATCCAGCCGGGAGCCGACCCGGCCGGAGGTCTCCTGGAACGGCCGTGGCCGCCCCTCGGCGTCCAGCGAGATCACCTCGCCGTCGAGGATCGCCCGGTCCACCGCCAGTTCGCGGGCCGCCGTGACGACCTCCGGCAGCCGCTCGGTGATCTCGTCGAGCGTACGGGTGTAGATCCGCACGTCCGCGCCGTCCCGGTGCACCTGTACCCGGATCCCGTCCAGCTTCTCCTCGACCGCGCACGGCCCCAGCCGGTCCATGGCCTCGTCGAGGTCCTTGGCGCTCTGCGCGAGCATCGGCAGCACCGGCCGCCCCACCTCCAGCCGGAAGTCGGCCAGCGCCTCCGGGCCGCGCGCCAGCAGCGCCTCGGCGACCGCGCCCAGCGAACCGCCGAGCATCACGGCCCGCCGTACCTCGGCGGCCGGTGCTCCCACCGCCTCGGCGAGTCCCTCCACGGCCAGTCCCTCCAGCGCCCCCTGCCGCAGTTCCCCACCGATCAGGCCGAGCAGAAAGCCCTGCTCCTCCTTGGTCGCGGCCGACAGCAGCCCGCTCACCAGCCGCTTGCGGGCCGCCGTCGCACCGGTGCCGGAGACCGCCGCGACCCGGGTCAGGGTCTCGTCCACGTCGAGCACCGCCAGCCTCGGCTCGGCGGCGGGCTTTTGCGGCTGCCGCAGGGTGGACCAGCCCACTCCGGTGCGGCGCTGCGGCAGTTTGCCCGCGAGATAGGTGATCACCACGGCCGCCTCGGCCGGTTCCGTCCGCCGGAACAGCCGGGCCAGCGCGGCGATCTTCTCCGAGCGGGCGGAGGTGGCCGCGACCTGGCGGGAGGTCCGCGCGACATCAGCCAGCAGCATGGCTCCAGCCTGCCCCGGGTCCCGCCCGGCCGCCAGACGTCCGCGCTGCGTCTCTTGTTCCGGGTCCGGGTCCGGGTCCGGCGGGCTCGAGGGACGGAAGAGGAATACATTGGCACATAAGGCGTCATAGGGGACAGGCGCGGCGGTGCACACACAGGGAGCGGGCCACGGGACAGCACATCGACTACGAAAACCTGTTCGAGGCCACCCCGAGCCCGATGCTCGTCCTGGGCCTCGATCTGGTGATCGTCGCGGCCAATGACAGCTATCTGAACGTCACCCGGCGCACCCGCGAGGAACTGATCGGCCGCTATGTGTTCGACGCCTTCCCCGACAACCCGGCCGACCCCGAGTCCACCGCCACCCGCAATCTGGAAGCCTCGCTGCGCCGGGTGCTGAGTACGGGGGACCGGGACGCGATGGCGCTGCAGAGGTACGACATCCCGGTGGCCGGACCCGCGGGCGGTTTCGAGGAGCGGTACTGGAGCCAGATCAACTCCCCCGTGCGCGGCCGGGACGGCAGCGTCGAGCTGATCGTCCACCGGGTGGAGGACGTCACGTCCTTCATCCGGGGGCGCGAGGGCGGGGCCGCACCGGACGAGGGCCTGGGCCCGCGGACCGCGAACATGGACGCGGACCTCTACATCCGCGCCCGCGAGCTGCAGGAACTCAACGAGTGGCTGCGGCAGGCACACGCCCGCGAGCGGGAGACCGCGCTCACCCTGCAGCAGTCGATGCTGCCCGCGAGCCCGCCGGAGCAGCATCCGTACGCGGCCGTGCGTTACCGCCCGGCCGTGGGATCCCTCAATGTGTGCGGCGACTGGTACGAGCTGACCGATCTGTCCGACGGCCGGATCGCCGTCGCGGTCGGGGACGTGGTGGGCCAGGGGCTGGAGGCCGCGTGCGTCATGGGGCAGCTGCGCAGCGCGCTCTCCGCGGCGACCCGCGTCGCGCAGGGGCCGGCGCAGGCGATGGAGGTGCTCGGCCGCTATGCGCGGTTCGTCGAGGGGGCGCTGGCCGCGACCGCCGTCCAGGTCGTCATCGACCCCGTCGCGCATACCGTCACCTACAGCTGCGCGGGCCATCCGCCGCCGCTGCTGCTCCAGGTCCAGGGTGCCGTGGAGGTGCTGGACCAGGCGACGGATCCGCCCCTGGGCGCCCGCTCCGAGGACGTCCCCCGGCCGCAGGCCGCCGTCGGCTACGCCCCGGGGGCCACGCTGGTGCTCTACACCGACGGGCTGATCGAGCGGCGCGAGGAGGACATCGACGTCGGGCTGACCCGGCTCATCCGGAGCCTCGCCCGGCACCGCGGGCTGAGGCCGGAGCCGATGGCCGATGCGATCCTGGCCGACCTGGGCGTCACCGGCGGCCCGGCCGCCGACGACACCGCTCTCGTGGTGATCGGGCTCTGAGCCTGATCGGGTTCTGAGCGTGACCGGGTTCTGAGCGTGATCGGGCTTTGAGGGAGCCGTGCCCGGACCGCTCGGGCGGGCCCTCCGAGGGACCGGCCAGGTGCCCGGACGGGAAACCGGGTGCCGCGTCTGTCTGGCGAGGGGCGTCCGTCTGGCGGGGGCGGCGTCCGTCTGGCGGGGGCGGGGCGGCGGCTGTCAGGCGGTGCGTCCCGTCTCGGGGCCTCCCGCCTCGGGCCGCCCCGTGTCCGGCCGCCCTGCCTCGGGCCGCCCTGCCTCGGGCCGTCCCCTCTCGGTCCATCCCATCTCGGCTCGTCCCGCGCCGCCTCGGCTCGGCCCCGCACACAGCGCCCAGATGACCAGGGCGTCGATGATGAGCAGCACCGTGGCCCAGACCGGGTAGTACGGCAGCCACAGGAAGTTGGCCACCAGTGCGAGACCGGCCAGCACCACTCCCGTGACGCGGGCCCACATCGCGCCGGTGAAGACCGCGAATCCGGCGACCAGGAGGGCGATACCGATGGCCAGGTGGACCCAGCCCCATCCGGAGAGGTCGTACTGGAAGATATAGCTCCGCGTGACCAGGAAGACGCTGTCGGTCCGGATGGCCGAGATGCCCTGCAGCAGGTTCATCGCACCACCGAAGATCATCATGACTGCCGCGAAGACGAGCCATCCGCTCACCGCCCGGTGCGCGTGGCCCGGTGCGGCCCCTGCTTGCACTCCACCGACGTGACTGGCCATGTCGGGCTCCTTCGTCAGGCGCAATCGGCGCCCGCGCGGCACCGATGCGCGGCGATGGGGGTGAATTGCCCTTTTTCAGGTTTACACAGAGCCCCGCGTTCGGCATGTCGCTCGCCGCGAGGGCGACCGGTCCGCCCCCTGTGCGCGGTCCGCCCCCTGTACGCGGTCCGCCCCCTGTGCGCGGTCCGTCCCCTGTGCGCGGTCCGCCCCCTGTGCGCGGTCCGTCCCCTGTACGCGGTCCGCCCCCCTGCGTGCGGGCCCCATCCCGAGACGTATGCGGAATGCGGTGGGCGTGTGACCGTGAAAGGCGGAGATTCGCCTTCCGGGAATCAGCGGTGTAGATGTATGGGTATGGCCCGGTTCATGGGTCGATCGTGGGCTGTCCGCGTGTTCCCCGGTCGGCGCCCACGGAGTCGGCGCCGGGAGCGCCCGGAGGTGGCTGGCCGGCGCGTCAGATCCTGGCTGAGCGTCCGCAGCGTCGCCGGCCAGGTCTTCGTTCTCCAGCTCGTGATCGTGCTGCTGCTCGGCGCGGCGGCGACCGCCGCGCTGGTGCTCCAGGTGCGGCACGACGCCACCGAGGAGGCCCGCGGCCGGTCCATCGCGGTCGCCGAGACCTTCGCCAACTCACCGGGCATCGCCCAGGCCATGCGGAGCCGCGATCCGACCAAGGTGCTCGAGCCCAAGGCGGAGGCGGCCCGGAAGCGGTCCGGGCTCGACTTCGTCGTGGTGGTGACCCCCAAGGGCATCCGGCTCACCCACCCCAACCCCCACCGGATCGGCAAGCAGTTCATCGGCACCATCGGCCCCTCGCTGCGGGGCCACACCATCACCGAGAGCCGCCCGGGGACCCTCGGCCCGGCGATGCAGGCGGTCGCCCCGATCTTCGACAGCCGTCACAAGGTCGTCGGCGTGGTGGGCGCCGGGATGACGATCCGCAGGGTGAGCGGGCTCGCCGACCGTCAGATGCCGCTCCTCATCGGCGCCGTCTCCGTCTCCCTCGCCCTCGCCACCGGCGGCACCGCGCTGGTGAGCAGGCGGCTGCGGCGTCAGACCCGGGGGCTGGACCCGGTCGAGATGACGCGGATGTACGAGCACCACGACGCGGTGCTGCACTCGGTGCGCGAGGGCGTGCTGATCGTCGGCGGCGACGGCCGGCTGGTGCTCGCCAACGACGAGGCGTCCCGGCTGCTCGGCCTGCCCGCGCGGCCGGAGGGACGGCAGGTGGACGATCTGGGCCTGGAGCCCCATGTCGCCGACGTCCTGGCCGCCGGCCGCGATGTCACCGACGAGGTACTGGTGGCCGGTGAGCGGCTGCTGGCCATCAACAACCGGCTGACCGACCGGGACGGCGGCCCGCCCGGCAGCGTCGCCACCCTGCGCGACACCACCGAACTGCGCGCCCTGTCCGGCCGCGCGGAAGTGGCGCAGAAGCGGCTCAAGCTGCTGTACGACGCGAGCGTGGAGATCGGCACCACGCTCGACGTGGGCCGGACCGCCGAGGAGCTGGCGCAGGTGGCGGTGGACCGCTTCGCCGACTTCGTCACGGTCGACCTGGCCGAGCCCGTATCGCGCGGCGATGAGCCCCGGGCGGCCGACGGTGCCAGGATGCGCCGGGCGGCGGTGCACGGCATCCGGTCCGACCACCCCTTCTATCCGGTGGGCCGGCTGTTCTCGCTCGTCCCGTCCTCGCCCCAGGCAGGGGGGCTGACCATGGGCCGGCCGACCGTGGAGAGGGATCTCTCCGAGGCCGCCGGCTGGCAGGCCCAGGACCCGGAGCAGACCGCCAAGGTCATCGAATACGGGGTCCGGTCGCTGGTCACCGTGCCGCTGCGGGCCCGGGGCGTGCTGCTGGGCGTGGTCAACTTCTGGCGGACGAAGCAGCGCGAGCCGTTCGAGGAGGAAGAGGTCTCCCTCGCCGAGGAACTGGCCTCGCACGCCGCCGTCTGTATCGACAACGCTCGCCGTTACACCCGTGAGCACACCATGGCGGTGACCCTGCAGCGCAGTCTGCTGCCCCGCGCGCTGCCCGCCCAGAGCGCGCTGGACGTGGCCTTCCGCTATCTGCCGGCGGA